>JBEDKD010000078.1:0-6490 GCA_041172365.1 Cyanobacteriota bacterium
TCCTCCTCCCCATCCTCCCCATCCGTGCTCCCTTATCCCTATTTCCTTTTAGATTAGTTTATTTTTTGCCTGCTTCAATGCACTTTTCTACTAAAGGATTGACTTTCTCTACGTCTTGCCAGCCGAGAATTTCCGTCACCTTCTTCTCCAGATTCTTATAACTTCTAAAGAATTCCGCGATCTCATCTAAACGGTGAGGGGCAATATCCTTTAATGATTTGACATTCGCATAACGAGGATCTTTATCGGGTACGCACAGAATTTTCTCATCGCGATCGCCTCCATCAATCATTTCTAACATCCCAATGGGACGCGCCGCGATCACACAACCCGGAAAAGTCGGTTGATCGATAATCACCATCCCATCCAGGGGATCTCCATCATCCGCGAGGGTATTGGGCACAAACCCATAATCATAAGGATACGCGACGGAGGAGTAAAGCACTCGATCCAACGCAAAGGCTTCTAAATCTTTATCAAATTCGTATTTATTCTTACTTCCCGCAGGAATTTCAATTAAAACATTGATTAGGCCGGGTTTCGGTTGCGCCGGAATTTTCGATAAATCCACAGTTATTCTCCAAACTAACAGGTTACAGGGGGTTTTATTTTCTGTTTTCAATTTAAGATTTTTAGATAATCCAAAATTCTACACATCCCCAAATAGCATTTTAGGGTTCAACGGTAATTTCCGATAAAAAAGTCTTAGGGTAAAGCTTCCGTATTATAGGAGGGTGGGGGTAAAGTCTCTACGGTACTTGGAGAGTAATGCGCGATCGCCAACAAAGGCAAAAGCAAGGTTAAGAGCGCGATCGCGCAGCCAATAAGATTCACAACACCATCAGGAGGAGGTCGATCTGAGTTACTAGCAGGCTGACTATCTGATTGCATACAAAAAAGATGTGTTAAAAAGGAAAATAGAAAAACGGACTGATCGAAAATCAACTCCAATCTAACACAGATTTCAAAATGTCAAGGATAGCTCAGGGTCCTAGGAGCCAAAACCGATAAAAAACAGCCCCTATCTGGAAAAACAGGGGTTGGGCAACGGATGGAGAATAATATCCATTGATTAATTAATACGTCGGTAAATACCACGGATTGTATCTAATAATACTAATAACTGTTGCCATTCAGGAGCATCAGGATAACCACTTTTCTCCCGTTGTGTCTTGAGACTATCTTGTAATAAATTCAGCAATACGTCTGGAGATTGAAAAGACTCAGACTCTCCTTGGGGTTTATCCAAAGGGGTATCATGGACAGAAGTATCATCAGAGAAATTTTCCTTAATACTTTGGGCGGTATCGGCCAAAGTCAGAGCTCGTTGGGCAAGATTATCAGGTAATCTGGGTTGTTCCGCCAAAGAAATACGAGTCAACTCAATAAAAAATTGACTGACTTGTTCCACCCATTCACGCTCTCGGTGCTGCCAAGCCGAATAATTCACAGACGTAGATCCTTCTCGGATTTCCTGAGCTCTTTGGCTCAGAGGTAAAGCCCTTTGAGAGATATTGTTTGGTAGTTTAGGCATCTCCGATAGACCGCAACGTGCAATCTCTAATAACAGATCGTACACCTCAACCACCCATTCAATATCCGTAGTCTGTGAATTTACATTACTCATAATTCAGTGCCAGAAATTTCCTAATATTCCAGATTAAAACATTACTCATCGCCTGAGAAGCCCCCTTCCGCAGTAGTGAAAACAGTTTCTCTTCTAGGACTGGTACAGAGAAATTATCTCATAAATATCCAGTCCCGTGCGTCTTATTTTTCCGTCAGTTTCCAGACACCATCCCAGTTAAGGACATCGGGAGGTTGATGTTGGAATAACATACAGCGTTCGATGTGGAGTTTGGCTGCTTTATTTTTCGGCTCAAGTTCCAAAACGGCATGAAACTCGGCATCGGCATCCTTAAAAGCTTTTTTAGCTTTAGGCTCCAAAAGCTTCTTCACCTCATCGAGGAGCTTTTTGATCTGATCCAAAGACAAAAGGGGAAACTCTTCGTCCAAGAACTTCTCCACCGTCTCGGCTGACCGACTTCTAATTTTAGCTTCTAATAGCTGTTTAATTTCAGCCGTTGTCAGCTTTTTAATCTTGGCTTTCCCTGATGACTTCAATTCGGCCTCTAGGATCTTCTTAAATTCCCCCTCTTGAAGCAGTTTCACTTCTTCCTCTGACAAAGTAGTAACTTTCGCCTTCAGTAAGAGTTTCACCTCATCCTCGGAGAGATTTTTCACCCCTTCCAAAGTCAACAGTTTCACTTCTGGCTTCAGTAGCTTGATCAGTTCATCTTTCTTAGAAGGACGGCTAATCTTGGACTCCGGCAGTTTTTTCAGAGTATATAAGAGTTTCTTCAGTTGTAACTCTAACTGTTCCTCAACGTTATAGCTAAGTTTCTGAAGTTCCGAGGGTGAGACAGCTTTCACCTTCTCGAACAACTTCTTAATTTCTGCCTCGGAGAGTCTTTCGCTAACAGGTTTTTTGTAATACTCCCGTCCTTTTTGGTAATGGGCAATGATCTGTTCTTGCTTTTGCGTCAAGGGTTTACCAATCGGTGCATATCCTTCACGAATACCCAACAATTCGTAAATCGTGACGGGTTCGCTTTTCCCTTTCACCGTAATAAAGTCCAACTCCCGCACATACAGCCGTTCTCGATACTCCCAATAGGTATTTTCACTGATCACCAAATCCGTCCCATATTGTTTAGAAGTCCCTTCTAAGCGGGAGGCCAAGTTCACACCATCGCCAATGGAAGTAAGTTCCATCCGTTTGCTAGAGCCAATATTACCACTGACCACTTCATCGGAGTGAATACCCATACCAATACTAATGGACATTAAGCCATTTTCCTGACGTTCCTGATTAAACGCGCTTAAGCGTTCCCGCATTTCCACCGCGGTTTGCATCGCGCACCAAGCATGATCTTCTAAGGGCGCGGGGGAACCAAAGACGGCCATAAGAGCATCTCCGATATATTTATCGAGAGTCCCACCATATTGAAAGACGGCATCAACCATGCGTTCAAAGTATTCATTAAGCATGGTAACAACTTCTTCGGCTTGTAATTTTTCCGTTAAAGTTGTGTAACTACGAATATCTGAGAATAAAACGGAAACGTGTTTACGTTTTCCACCTAAACCCGTATCACCACTCGCGAGTAATTGTTCCGCGACTTCCGGTGTCATGTAGCGATACATCAGGTTTTTTACCTGTTTTTCCCCAGAAATATCTTCCATCACCACCAACGAGCCACTAACTTTGTTGGGATCGATGACATCACTCATGGAGTTAATGGATAAGTTAATACTTAGTTCTTCTCCATTAATAGGTAAGAGAATTTGATCGGGGTAATACTGTTGACGATCTTTTTCCTCTTTAGGTGATAAGGAAGAAGTTAACCATTTTTCCACATCACCGCCTTTTATACGCACTAATTCCGCGACTAATTTCCCTTCTATTTCTTGGTTAATTCCTAATAATTTTTGCGCCCCTTCATTCGCGGCAATAATATGACCATTCCGATCAGTGGAAATCACACCATTGCTTAAACTACGCAGAATATCCTCCTGCATTTGTTTTTGTTGTTTGACTTCCGCAAAAAGTTTAGCATTTTGTAAAGCCACACCCGCTTGGATGTTAAAAGCCTGCATAAACTCCATATCATTGCGGTTAAAACTCGCGCGCCATTGTTCCGGCGCGTGGGGCCACTCTTTCGGGTCGTAGGCGGGATAATCTCCTTGTCTTTTTTTATTAATTAATTGGGTAACACCGATGAGTTTATTATCCGCGTTAAACACGGGCATACAGAGCATACTACAAGTGCGATACCCTGATTTTTGATCGACTTCTTTGGACTTTTCCGAGCGGGGATCATCATATAAATCAAAAGGAATCATCAAGGGTTCACCGGACTGGGCGACTATGCCAGCAAAACCAGCACTGCTAGGAATACGAATTTCTTGTAAGACTCCATTAATAGGGATTTTCGTCCAAAGTTGACCTTTTTCATCATCCAATAACCAGAGGGTACTGCGATCCGCGTTCATCAATTCTTTCGCCTGATCCATAACCCTTTTCAGAGTATCTTCTAAGTCTAAACTACTCTTAGAAAGGGAGTTAACGGCATTCATTAAAGCCGTTGCTGCCCGTTGTCTTTGAGTTGCCGCGTAGAAGGATTTTGATGATTCTAAAATGAGACGAATCGAGGGGGCAAATTCTCTAAAAACTTGTTCATCTTCTTGCGTGAACCCATTACGATCGATCTTCGCTTCTAAAGGGGCATGAGGTTCGTGATTGTGATTTAGTTTATTAATGAGTTGAACGACCGCGACTAAGGCACCTGTATCTTCATTTAACAGGGGCATTGCCAACATTGTATAGGTTCTATATCCGGTTCTTTCATCTGTTTTTTTGGCATTAGTCGATCGCGGATCATCATAAAAATCATAGGGAATATTAACCACCCTCAAAAAAGTCGCGGCTTCCCCCGCGATCCCTACGGTCGCGGGAAATCTCAATTCTAAATTATTGCCTCTGGCATCTTTAGCCACAATTGACCAAAGTTCATTTTTATCTTCATCCAATAGAAAAATGGTACTACGATCCGCGTTGAGCAATTCCCCCGTTTTGAGGGTAATTGACTGTAACATTTCATTAAGAATGGCATCAAACCCTTGGGAGTCTAACAAACTATCCAGCATCCCCAGAGTTTGATTCACTACGCGGAGTTTATCTTCTACATCTTTGGCAACTTGTTTAAAACTATCCTTATTGAGGGGCGCGAGAAAACCGGCAAAATTTCCCTGGGTTGTCGCGAGCCCGCCACCGATGTTACTAGGACTTGTTTGAGGCTCCGGTTCCTGATAATGATGATTATTGTCATTAATGGGGGAAACATCAATGACCGCGGTCGCGGCATTGTCCCTTTCGGATATGTTTGGAGATGCTGATTTCATAGACCTTTAGGGGGTTTGGGATAATAATTGGTCTTTGAGATTAAGAGCTCAGAATGTGCAAAATGGATATCTTTAAAGATTATCTATCACTGTCAGGGGATAAGGGCTCAAATATGAAAAAGTTGCTTTGGTTGACTCACCCTGATTTTGGCACCATAATCTGTTTCTATTGTGTGCTGTTTTCTACAATTCTGGTTTTTAGACAGAATATTTGTTAATTTAGACCTCTGAGTGCTTCTTTGACAAGGGGTTAGGGCAGGTTTTGGCTGTTTCAGGTTTTTGGCAATTTCTCTCCGATGGATGAGGAGGGATCTGTGGCTCTATCACCCTTTTTTTTCATGAGTTTGTTCGGCGGGTGGGTGGGGGGTTGACGCAGGATCTTGGCTTGGGCAAGCAAAGACTCGGCAAACGCGATCGCTTCACTCGCCGATCTCCCACTGGCTAGTTGGGCTAATTCTTCTCGTCTTTGTTCATTATTAAGTACATTAACACGCACTACTGTTCTTTCTGAGGGTGTCACAGACAACTCCTCCTCTTTCACCCCTTCTTCTTCCTCCTGAGTGGGAATTACTTCTTTTATCACACAGAAGTGATGATCGGCCATCGCGGCGACGAGGGGTTGATGGGTGACGCAGAGGACTTGATGACGATGACTCAATTGATAAAGTTTTTGCGCGATCGCGTGGGCCACTCTCCCTGATACTCCTACATCAATTTCATCAAAAACCAGAGTACCGGAGTCATCTACTTGGGAAAAACAGGCCTTAAGGGCTAATAAAAACCGACTCATTTCACCACCGGACGCGATCGCGCTTAAGGGTTGTATTGGTTCTCCGGGGTTTGGACTAAAACAAAATTCGATATGATCCGCACCACTAAGATTAGGAGAAATAGGATTAATATTAACCACAAATTGTACTTTTTCCATCGCGAGGGGTTTCAATTCCGTCACTAAAACGGTTTCCAAATGATCCGCGCTACGACGGCGCAGTAATGTTAACTCTTGACAACTTTCTTTTTGTTCTCCCTCGGCAATATGATAAGCTTGTTCGAGGGCTTCTAAGGACTCCCCACCTTTTTGAAGTTCCTCAAGTTCCGATTGAATGGTGTGATAATACGCGATCGCGTCGGGTAAAGCCCCATACTTACGACAAATTTGTTTAAGTTCCCTGATCCTTTCTTCTACCTCTTCAAGACGCGTGGGATCAGCTTCTAATTGTTCACCATAACTATTAATTTGTCTCCCCGCTTCAGTCACTTGGGCAAGGGCATCACTTACCATATCTAAAATCGGTTCCAATTGACTATCAAAAACCGTCATATCACTTAAATTACTTTCCGCTTTACTCAATAAATCCGCGACCGCGATGCCACTATCATTTTGATAAAGCATTTGATAAAGTTCATAACTATGTTGTTGTAATTCCACCACATGATTAAGCCGTTGTCGTTCTTGTTCTAATTGTTCTAACTCATCGGGGGAATTAAGATTAGACTTTCCCAATTCTTTAACTTGATATTCTAA
>JBEDKD010000079.1:0-16912 GCA_041172365.1 Cyanobacteriota bacterium
TTCTAAATAAGCAATTAACGCCTCATCTACCATGTAATCAACAATCTCACGGGGGGTATAAAAAGATCCCGTTTGTTTGCGAGCGGTTGTATTAGTTTCAGGGTTATAAGCCGCGAGTAAATTTTCAAATACCTTCCCTAATAACTCAGGATCGAGGGCGATTTCTTCCTCAATGGGAGTATTTTCAGTAACAGTAAACTTATAACTATGGAAAATATTGATTAAACCACGCACCCGATAGCGTTTATTTTTTGTCCCGTAAACCTCATTGAGATCGACATCCTCAGACTCATTAAAAAAGAGAAAATTAGGAACCTTTAACTGATTATCAGGACGATCGGAAAAACCATCAACTCGGAGAATTTGCTTAGGATTGTCTTGATCGGGTTTATCCAAACATTCAAATAAACCACCATTGAGGAAAGGGATATTTTCCAACAGTCTCAGAAACCCTTGGGAGTCTTGAAAATAATCCTCATAGCGATAGACATTATGTATCATGTAATTTTGATCGCGTCCCCCTGGTTGCTTCGCCTTATTCCTAAACTTGCGATTATCAGGTTTACTAGGAGTATTCATCTCCTGATTTAGGGTAGCAAAGAATAAATTTTGCAGAATCGCTTTATAATAAGTGCTTTCTTCACTGTTAGTGGATCGGATTAATTCCTGTATCCTTTGAGGGTTAAACAAATCATCACGGACTAACCCCTTTTCCTTGAGAAACCAGACAAAAATCAACCTAGTAATTAAACGAATAATAAACGTAGCACAGGCATCTTGCCTGTGATCTTCTTGATTATTAACAGGCTGGAAGCCTGTGCTACTTTGTGGACTTTTCACAGGCTGGAAGCCTGTGCTACTTTGTGGTAAAGTAACATTTTGCACAGCCCAAAAATACCAGTTAGCCACCTCTTTGAAAAACCGGGTATTTAACTCAGAAGTATCAAGAGTTTTCTGCCACGCGTCATGTAATTGGTCAAAATTGGTAAATTGATGCTGTTTATATAACTGAGGTAAAGAAAGGTCAAAAAGTATTTCAATATGGGCCCGATGGGGTTCAAGAATATTAATATCTTTAATTAAAGTAATCTTTTCTAAAACATCCTTAGAAGATTCCCGTTTATGGGGACGGCGATTAATGAGCGACAAAGTAAAACAGTCATCATGTCGGAATAAAAGCATAATAGGAATATCAGACAGACGGTTAACTTCGCGAGTAATATTTGATAGCTGAGTGCGGGTGTAATGATTGTCGCGTAACCCAACCGCCAAGAAAATATAAGATTGCAGATAAGTTTTATCTATATTACTAAAAAGGGACAATTTAGCATGAGATTTAATCTCATCCTCCGTCAATTGAAAGAGAAAATCAACGGACTGCCATTGAGAAAACATTGCCCGTTCCCGGTTGATTTCCTCCCAGGCAAACATATCAAGAAAATCATCAGGGTTATGGCTATCTAAGTCAAATTTTCTTTGGGTAGAATATCCGAGGGTTTGGAATAACTGCTCTATTTTCTCCCCAGGATTACCCTTAGATAAATTCTGGATAGATTTCACGATTTTATCTTTTATTTGTTGTTCATTCATATTTTTTAATCACCCCTATTTAATATGAAAATTTTGAAGAGGGCGTTGGCGGAGCCTGCGCCCCTACAGACATATTTGCAAAAATGAGATGCACCCAGAGCAAACTCTGTTAATTGCAGTAGGAGAAAATACCCAGGAACCGGATTTGTCAATATCACGAACAACTTAAATTAACGATATGTCAACGGTGACGGGGACTCCAACTTCTCGTTTGAAACGCAAGAGTTCCAGACTTTGTTCTCCGTACATATCCTCAATATGTTCTATGCAACATTCTATGGCAAAGTCATTAAGCTCTTGGGCTTCGACTTGGTATAAATCTTGGAAAACTTCAGTTTCGACTCGACAAAAACGGGGTCGATCGCGGTAAATCTGGCATTCTTTCGTGAGGTGGTTAAAATTGATACACCATCCGTCTTCACCAACGAGACTCAGATAATGGTCCAATTCTTCTGGGGATAAGTATTCTTCTAAATCGGGTCTTTCTGCGGGGTCCAGGTAGCAACAAGCACCACATTGTTTGATACAACGCCAAGTAGCCATAGAGGGATGGAGGATGGGAGATGAGAGATTGGCCATCAAACCATTTATCTTAGCCTACCTTATCCCCGGTCCCTTCTCCTTACCCAATTATGGATTTTTGTAAAGTTAATGAAAAAAAGGTACTCTCGCCCGGTAGAATCAGGATCGGAAATTTTCCGCGTTATGAGATTGATTAAGTCAAGCTGGAGGACAAATGGACTTTATTACTGATCTTTTTGCAGGTCTGGGCAGTATCAACTTTGAAGTTATTATTCAATTGACGTTGCTGGCTGGGATCGTTCTGGCGGGCCCCATCGTTATCGTCCTGCTGGCTTTTCGCGGCGGCGATCTCTAAAAATTATCTTGACAAAAACACTTGTTTGTGTTATGGAGAGGCATTTCCGAGAAATGTCTCTTCATTTTTTTGTTAATTATACCTATTCGGAAAAGTCCTGTAGGGACACGGCACTGCCGTGTCCCTACAATGGTATTAATATCGACCATAACGGGCTATAAATTGATTAGTATTAGTGCTTTCATTTTGCAACCAAGCCCACATTTGATCCCCTAAACAAAAGTGCCACCATTCATTCGGATGTTGTTGAAAACCCGCTTTCACCATAATTTCTTTTAAAAGTTCTCGATTTTGATGATATTGTTTTTCCCTAGGCTCGCAACTATTAGCAAAATGATTGGGATAGGAGCGCGCTGAAATTTCATCTATGGGGGAACCCATCTCTATTATTTGATTATTTTCATCGACTAAGGTGATATCTAACGCGGCTCCTGTACTATGGGGGGGCGGTGTTGCGCGATCGTGACTAGGTACGGCCCAAAATTGATACACTTGAGCGAGAATTTCGGCTTTTTTCTCTTCCGACAAAACAGGTAAAGAATATCCTTGAGATTTCGCGGTTTCGCTAAAATTATAATCTACCATAAATTGTTGCACTTCTACGGGGCGATAAGCATCAAATATGAGGATTTTTACATGGGGATATTTTTGTTGTAAATAATTTTGCGCGATGATTAATTGTTGTATAACTCCTTCTCGTAAATAATAGGGAGAGTCGGCTTTACTCAGGTGATAGGGCGCGCCTAATTTTTGATAAGGATGGGGCGTTTCTAGGGCAAATATATCACTGGGAATGGGAATAAGTGCTTCCCCACATTCACGGATGGCAATTTGTTGATAAGGTTTCATGGTATAATTGATTTCAGGAGTTAAATGTTTTTTAACTGGGATAAAAAATGACTAATGACAAAACCATTAATCTTCCTTATTTTGACATTTTACTAGATGATTTTGCAAAAGGGAAGGCCGATGTCACGAAAGCTTTTGGCCGTCATGTACATTTTGGTTACTGGGAAAATCCTGATAATGCTGATGGCTCTATTGATGACTTTGCTCTGGCTTCCGAAAAGTTATCACAACGAGTCTGTGATGCGGGTGGGGCAAAAGATGGCTTGAAAATTCTCGATTGTGGTTGTGGTTTTGGGGGGACAATTGCTAGTTTAAACGATCGCGTTTCCTCGGTTCAACTTTTTGGTTTAAACATTGATGCTCGTCAACTGGAAAGGGCTAGAGAACAAGTTAAACCTCAAAACAAAAATACAATTGAATTTGTCCAAGGGGATGCTTGTCAACTTCCTTTTGCTGATAATTCTTTTGATTTGGTGCTCGCGGTGGAGTGTATTTTTCATTTTCCCAGCCGCGATCGGTTTTTTCAAGAAGCCTATCGTGTCTTAAAACCGGGTGGTAAACTCGCGATCTGTGATTTCGTACCTCGACAAATTGCCTTTCCTCTTACGCAATTTTTGGGTATATTTATACAGTCGGCTCTCGAACAAGTTTATGGTAATTTTAACATCTATTGCACCCTGAATCATTACCGCGAACTTGCCAAAGAGACTGGTTTTTCTTCGATATTGGAGGAGGATATCTCTGCCAATATTGTTCCGAGTTATCAAGTGTTGTACCAAGTTATGACTGAAGATAAAACGGATCGTGTAAATAGGATAGGGGAATTGTTAGCACGATTACAGATCATTAGTTATCTGATTTTAGCTTTTCAAAAGTAAATGAATGCTATTAAAGAAACTGAGTTTCTGTCAGTAGAGTAGTTTGGGTTGAAAACCCACAAGCCTAATAAATAGTTAGATAATTGGGTTCAACCCAACCTACTAGCTATAGGGAAGTGATTCGCGACATTCACGAATGGCAATTTTTTGATCAGGTTTCATGGTATACTTGATTTCAGTAGTTAAGTGTTTTTTGTGGGACGGGTAGAAAAAATGACTGATGACAAAACCATCAATCTTCCTTATTTTGATATGTTACTCGATAGCTTTGAAAAAGGGAATGCTGATGTCGCGAAAGCTTTTGGTAATCATGTACATTGGGGTTATTGGGAAAATCCTAATAATGCTGATGGCTCTATTGATGACTTTGCTAATGCCGCGGAAAATTTATCACAACGAGTCTGTGATGCGGGGGGGGCAAAAGATGGCTTAAAAATTCTTGATTGTGGTTGTGGTTTTGGGGGGACAATTGCTAGTTTAAATAATCGCTTTTCCCCGGTTCAACTTTTTGGTTTAAATATTGATGCTCGTCAACTGGAAAGGGCTAGAGAAAAAGTTAAACCTCTAGGGGGAAATACGATTGAATTTGTCCAAGGGGATGCTTGTCAACTTCCTTTTGCTGATAATTCTTTTGATCTGGTACTCGCGGTGGAGTGTATTTTTCATTTTCCCAGCCGCGATCGGTTTTTTCAAGAAGCGAATCGTGTCTTAAAACCGGGTGGTAAACTCGCGATCTGTGATTTTGTGCCTCGACAAATCGCGCTTCCTTTTAGTCCACTTTTGGGTGTATTTATGCAGTCTTCAGTGGAAAATTTCTATGGTAATGTTAACAGCACTTGCTCCCTGAGTCATTACCGAAAAATGGCCAAAGAAACTGGTTTTACTTCGATTGTCGAGGAAGATATCACGGCAAATACGATTCCGACTTATCAAGTGTTGGACAAAGTTATGACTGAAGAGGAAAGTAAGGGTGTAAATAAGGGGGCAGAATGGTTGGCACGATTAAACATCATGCGTTATCTAATTTTGGCTTTTCAAAAGTAAAGGAATCTTAAGAAACCCGGTTTCTGACAGTTATCTCTTGTGCTCAAAGATATTGGTGAAGAAACCCGGTTTCTGACAGTCATCTGTTGCGAGAAAAAAAAATCGGGTGAAGAAACCGGGTTTCTGACAGTTATCTGTTGTGCTCAAAGATATCGGTGAAGAAACCCGGTTTCTGACAGTCATCTGTTGCGAGAAAAAAATTCGGGCTAAGAAACCGGGTTTCTGACAGTTATCTGTTGTGCTCAAAGATATCGGTGAAGAAACCGGGTTTCTGACAGTTATCTCTTGTGCTCAAAGATATTGGTAAAGAAACCCGGTTTCTCGCCACGATCGCGCTTTTTTTTCAGTAAGAATTAAAAAGGAATTTCATCCTCATTCAATTCTTCAGGTAACTCCATCACACCCGCGATTAACTTCCAAGAAGGATCATCACCTTCCCAATCAGAAGGGCGCCAAGGCATACTTAAACTAACAGTAACTAAACAAGGTTTTTCGGGACGATATCCTAATTCTAAGCGACGAATAAATACGGGATCTGTAATAGTCGCGGTTAATTTTTGATTATTAGGAGTGAGAATTGTACCTTCCCATTTTTCCAACCCTTCCACGCGTTTACCGATGGCTTTTACCGTGAAAATTAAGGCTTTGACTAATTGTAAAGTATTTCGCTGTGCCGGAGGTAATGACTGCATATAACTAACCGTCACATACCTTAATTTATTATGCAAAATGTATTCTTCATTACTCAAATATTTGACAATATCACTAGAGGTAATTTTACCAATTTTTTGCCATTTTCCGGGTAAAACTGATCTATTTTCACTCTCAAAACCATAGTCAGGTCCCGTTGAAGCTAAAGGAATTTCTAAAACATCTAATAATGCCGGCTCCATTGCATTAATTAATCGCATTTCTCTGGGAATTTTCCCATCAGGTAAATTAGATACCGGGCGTATCCATTGAGCATTTTTAGGGTTAATTCCTGCGATACAGCGCTCGCCACGCTTCCAAGAATTTGCTAAACAAATAATTTGAGTCATGGTGATGGGAGATATTCGATTAAGGGTTGGTAGTTAGGCTTTTATTCCTTAATTAGAATTAATGAGAAACCGGGTTTATTAACAAAAAATCGTAATTTTTGCCAGATGACTGCGAGAAACCAGGTTTCTTAAGTTGTACTCACAAATGATTAATATTAATATTTCCCCATTTCTGATTGAGATATTCCGCGACTAAACGACGGTGACAATTATGGGGTTTTGCTTCACTACATAGCAGACATCCTCCGTCTAAAATATCGGGTGAAATTTTTTCTTCGATTTGTCGATCGCGGATTAATTGTAAAAATTTTTGCTCATAAATTTCCCAGTCTCCTTTTTGCTTTTTATACTCATCTAAGATATCCTGAGTCGGTGCTAAATCAAGACAGTGAATATACTCGATATTACCAATTTTTCGCAGAAAATACTCTAAATCTTTGCGTTTAGCAAAACCCGCTAATTGAGAGACATTATTTAAACGGGTATCAATCACTCGTTTTACCCCGGATTTGATCAGGGTTTCAAAAAATTGTTCCGCATTTTTTTGGGTAAACCCAATGGTAAATAAATTAAGGGTTTTCTTTGTTGATATATGCAATTTCTAATCCTTGACGATGATACGCGTCTTCTAAGTTGATTTCCGGGGGAGGTGGTGCGACTTCAAATAAACTTAATTGAAGGGGCTGATTAATATCTTTCCCTTTATTAAATTTACCGATAAGTCTCTCTTCTAATTGCTCATGGGTTTCTAAGGTGCCATCGGATAAAATATGATTAATTGGCAGGTTAAATGGTTTAAGGTTTCGACAAACTAAAATTGTCCGATGACAAGTCATGGGGTCTTTTTCGGCACACATCAAGGCGATTTTATATTGCTCTATTCCTTTGAGTAACCGCTGTATTCCTTCGGAAAATAATGCTGTTTTGGCAATTCTGTCATAGAGTGCTTTTCCCGTTAAATCATAACAACTTAAGTCGTCGGTACGAGCGCCTAATTCTTGCCCTAAAAATACATACTGAATACCGTTTTTTAATAAGGCTGTTTTTACTTCAGCTTTATTAAAATGAGGTAAATAACGACTGTAGGGACGCGATCGGACATCGGCAACAGCCGTTATTTGATGTAATTGAAGCAATGAGATAAAGGCTTCAATTGTTAAATTAGAATGGCCGATGGTAAATAATTGCCTTACCATTTTTAAACCCCTGAAGGTGTCTCCGGTTTTTTGGTAAAACTCTGAATAAATAACTGAAACCCTAATGCTGTTAAACCCGTCGCGGCAAAGGCAAAAACTCCACAAGCTAACGCGACAATTCCTACTACTAATGTCCGCACGGCGGCCCCCAGATTTATCACAATTTGATTATCGGAATGGATGGGATGAGTGGCAAAAGTGTGAGAAATTGAGAGCATTAAATAATAGGCTGCTACACCGATACTACCCGCGATTAATGCACCAGTGAAACAACGTAAAGGGGTGACGGGTTTAGTTTCTGGAGCTGTTTTTTTTGTCGGTGAATTGGGTGTTGGAGGAATATCTGTCATAGATTTTTTTGATTAATTTTCAGAGGTTTCTGGGGCAGCAATACGAATACCAGAGGCGTTAAATTTGGTAGTCCAAAAGTCTAAATCGGGGTTATTCATTTTCCGATTTACTATATCTTGAACTTGTTGGGCTTGGGTTTGTGATTCCACGATCGCGAAGACGGTAGGTCCCGATCCTGACATCATCGTGCCCAAGACTCCTGCGCCTTCAAAGGCTTCCCGTAATTGTGTAATTTGGGGATGAGTCGGTAACGCGACTTTCTCTAAATCATTATGCAATAATTTGGCTATTTGTGCTCCTTCTTTATGCGCGATCGCGTTTACCATCGAGCCCGAATGTACCCGTTGACGACGGGTTTCTAAACTAGAAGCATCAGTGACATAAGTATGGCCAAATTCTTGACGATAAGTTTGATAAGCCCAAGCCGTTGAAATACTTAAATTGCGATATTTTGCTAAGACAACATAGAGATGATCTAAATCCGGTAAAGGGGATAAAACTTCCCCTCTTCCTGTGGCTAATGCTGTCCCTCCGGCAATACAAAAAGGCACATCTGAACCTAATTTTGCCCCTAATTCTTGTAATTCTGACTGAGTTAAACCTAATTCCCATAATAAATCTATCCCCACTAAAACCGCGGCGGCATCTGTCGATCCTCCGGCTAATCCTGCCGCGACGGGGATATGTTTATGAATGGTAATTTCTACTCCTCCATATCTGGCAAAAGCATTAGGAAATTGTTGTGCTAATAAATCCGCGGCTCGATAAGCTAAATTGGTTTTATCCGCGGGCACTTGCGCGTTATTACAACGTACTCTGATTGTATCTGTGCCAATGGATCTGACATCCACGCGATCGCATAAATCAATACTTTGTAATACCATCGCTAATTCGTGATAATTATCGGGACGGACCCCGATAATTTCTAAATAAAGATTGATTTTGGCGGGTGCTAAGAGGGAATAGGAACGCATAAACAATGATTAACTGAATCTTTAACTCTCCTTCTCTCTTAATTTACCTTAGATCGCGATCGAAATCAATCCCTTTTTTCGGAAACGGGGTTTCTTTCCTCTAAATTATTACTTAATGTCACCCATTCCGCGACGCTTAAGTCTTCGGCACGACATTGGGGATTAAGTTCTAATTTTTCCAGCAAATTTGTTAAGGCTTCCACGTCAAAAATACTTTTGAAATTATTGCGTAACATCTTCCTTTTACTGCTAAAACCGAGCCGGATTAATTTTTCTAAATATTGAGGATTATTCGCGGGTTTGTCTATTAGTTGAGGACGTAAACGCACCACGGCAGAATCAACTTTTGGTGGTGGATAAAATGCCTGGGCTGGCACATCACAAATTAACTCACATTGTGCTAAATATTGGACTCGTACTGATAACGCGCCAAAAGCTCTTGATCCGGGTTTAGCATAAAGTCTTTCGGCTACTTCCTTTTGTACTAATAAGACAATTAAATCGAAGGGGTTAGACGCGGGTGCGGCAATACTTCCTAAAAGTCTTTCTAAAATCGGTCCCGTAATATTATAGGGAATATTAGCAACAACTTTATTAGGATTTTTAAATTTAGGAAAGGGTGTCAAATTGGCTTCTAAATCTAGGGCTAAAATATCCCCTTGTATCAGTAAAAAATTGTCTAAATTACCAAATTTTTTGACTAAAGGTGGACATAAATCTCGGTCAAGTTCCACCGCGATTACTCCTTGAGAAACGGGTAATAACTCTTTGGTTAAAATGCCGGTTCCAGGGCCTATTTCTAAGATAATATCTTCCTTTGATAGTTCCGCAGCTTTGATGATTTTACTTAAAGCTTTTTCACTTTTTAGCCAATGTTGACCAAATTGTTTTCGAGGGTAGTGCGATCGCATTTTTTTACCTTACCTTTTTTACCGGAAATAATAAGCATCTACGCATTTAAACCACATAAAGTAGGACAAGCATCCTGCTTGTCACAGGCTGGAAGCCTGTGCTACTGGAATTTTAAATGCGTAACAGCTTAGAGACACAAAGATGTACAAAAGTCAGAAAAATAAACGATATAGCTATCTCAGGTTTCCTAGACAGTAAATAATTCTTTTTCATCAGTTATTGAGCCACTAATTTTAGTTTTTTGTATGTTATCATAATAACTCTTTTGGGTAATTATGTCAATCCATGTTTAAATTTGTTAAGAAAAAGACACAGGCAGAAAATATTTGCCATAATCAAAACAAGATAGCGCAGACAGAGGCGATTCACTGATGAAACACGAAATACGTTATAAACCCTCTTTTTCCACGATTTTCATTACTTTAGAGCCTGGTGAAAGTATCACCGCGGAATCGGGGACAATGGTGAGTATGGAACCGAAACTAAAAATGAAAACGGAATTTTCGGGGGGGTTTTTCTCGGCTATACTCAAAAAAATATTTGGGGGTGAATCGTTTTTTGTTAATAAATTTGTTAATTCTAGTCAACAACCTCAGCAAGTGGTTTTAACACAAAGTTTGATCGGTGACATTGACGCGATCGCGCTGAAACGGGGACAAGGGATTTGTCTTCAATCTGGTGCTTATATTGCCCATACCAAAGGGATAAAATTAGGAGTGAGATGGGCGGGTTTTTCTAGTTGGTTTGCCGGGGAAGGTTTGTTTAAAGTAAAAGCCAAAGCCGAAGATAATGGGATTGTCTTTTTTGGGGGTTATGGTGGTATTATTAAACACAATATTTCCGGTGAATTTATTGTAGATAGTGGTCATTTAATTGCCTATGAGCCGAGTATCCGTATGAGTATCAGTTTACCAGGTGGTTTAATTAGTTCAGTGACATCGGGGGAGGGATTTGTTAATAAATTATCGGGCAATGGAGTGATTTATTTACAATCTCGTAGTCTCGATGGTTTAGTAAAGTTTTTAACTCCCAAAGTTCTCTAATTTTCTTCGAGAGGTTCCCTTAATGGATATTACCATTTTACAACAACCGGATTGCGCGATCGCGCAAATCACCTTAAAGGCGCGTGAAGAAGTAATCGCGGAAGCGGGCGCGATGATTGCCATGAGTGAATTTATCAATGTCAATACAACATTAAGACAAGGAAAAGGGGGAGGAATTTTAGGAGGTTTCAAACGAATGTTAGGGGGAGAATCACTATTTTTAAGTGTATTTCGTTCTCCCAATAATGATGGAGAAGTCTTCTTAGCACCTAAACTTTTAGGTGATATTCTCCATTATAAAATGGAAAATAAAGGCTTAGTTGTCCAAGGCAGTTCTTATTTAGCCTGTGGGCAAAATGTGAATATTGATTTAGGCTTTCAAGGATTTAAGTCTTTCTTTTCGGGAGAGTCGATTTTTTGGTTAGAAATGAGTGGTTATGGAGATTTATTAATTAGTTCCTTTGGCGGTATTTATGAAATAGAAGTAGATGGGGAATATTATGTTGACACAGGGCATATTGTCGCCTTTGAAAAAACGCTAACTTTTGAAATTACCAAACCCCCTGGCTCTAATTGGTTTAGCACATTTTTAGGGGGTGAAGGATTGGTTTGTAAATTTAAAGGGCATGGCCGTTTATTTTGTCAAACCCATAATCCTCAAAAATTTGGTTCTGAAGTCGGTTCCAAGTTACCCCCCAGAAAAGGCTAAAATTGGCACAATTGACTATTACTAAATCAGGAGAAAATGACGATGAAAAATGAAATTGCCTATACCATTGAACATTCTCCATCCTATGCCGCATTGCAGTTAAATTTACAACCGAATCAAACAGTTATTGTGGAATCGGGTGCAATGGCGGGGATGGATACTTGCATTAATATGAAATCTAAAATTAAAGGGGGACTCCTCAAAGGTTTGGGAAGAATGTTAGGGGGAGAATCCTTATTTTTGAGTGAATTTACTGCCAAAAATAAACCAGGTAAATTATTAGTTTGTCCGGGGATTCCTGGGGATATTAAACATTATTATCTTCAGGGAAATGGTTTAATGATTCAATCGGCTGGTTTTCTTGCTTCCGGCTCAAATGTCACCTTAGATACGCAATTTCAAGGTTTTAAAGGCTTTTTTAGTGGAGAATCTTTGTTTTTATTAAGAGTTACGGGAATGGGAGATATTTGGTTTAGCTCCTATGGTGGAATTATTGAGAAAGAAATTGAAGGAGATTATGTGGTAGATACGGGGTATATTGTCGCGTTTGAAGACTCTCTTCAGTATCATGTAGAAGTAATTGGAGGGTTATCTTGGCGGGGTTTAAAAACGGGAATTTTAGGCGGTGAAGGGTTTGTTTGTCGCTTTCGTGGGAAGGGACGTTTATGGTTACAATCTCGTAATATTATCCCATTTTTAAATTTTTTAGATCCCTTTCGTCCGGTAATAAAGACTAGCAATAATAATAGTTCTGATTAAAATCACCTATTACCAAGGAATCAAAATTTAATAAAGTAGTGCAGGCATCTTGCCTGCTTTCGATCTCAATGTTTCCCCGAAAAACCAACTGTTCAAGTTATTTAATTTCCATTCCTAAGACACATTTAAACCACTTAAAGTAGGACAAGTATTCTGCCTCGCACAGGCTGGAAGCCTGTGTTACTCTAAATGCGTAACAGCTTACTAGCCATTACCTATTACCCCTCATAAAATCTGGGATAAAAATTTTTTAGTCCTTTCTTCTTTGGGGTTTTGGAAAAACTGATCGGGAGTGGCTTCTTCCACGATTAATCCACTATCCATAAAGATAATGCGATCAGCAACTTCTTTGGCAAAACCGACTTCATGGGTAACAATAATCATGGTTATTCCGGTTTTGGCTAAATTGCCCATGACATCTAATACTTCTCTCACCATTTCGGGATCTAAGGCGGATGTTGGCTCGTCAAATAACATCATTTTTGGCTGCATTGCTAGGGATCTCGCGATCGCGACTCGTTGTTGTTGGCCGCCCGAAAGTTGCCCCGGATATTTTTTGGCTTGAGCTAAAATGCCCACTCTTTCTAATAATTGCATCGCGACTTCTTCCGCGTGTTTTTTCGGCCACTTTCGCACCCAAATCGGGGCTAAAGTAATATTATCTAAAACGGATAAATGGGGAAAAAGATTAAATTGTTGAAACACCATTCCCACTTCCCGGCGAATGGTGTCAATATTGCGTAAGTCATGGGAAATTTCAATGCCATCAACGGTAATTTTACCCTGTTGATAGTCTTCTAGGGCGTTAAAGGTACGAATAAATGTCGATTTTCCTGAACCGGATGGTCCCATTAAAACGACGATTTCGCCTTGATTTATCGTGAGATTAACTCCTCGTAACGCGTGAAATTGACCATACCATTTATGGACGTTTTCTGCTATAATAATGGGGGTATTTGTTGTTGAGTTGTTCATGGATTTTTTAGGAATTAAACACTAAGGCACAAAGACACAAAGGGGAGAAAAGTAAGTTATTTTGGGTGCATCTCACTTTTGAAGAGATCATAGGTAGGTAGGGGCGAAGCATTCCGGCAGATCAGCTATTGGTGACAACGAGGGGTTAATTACCGGAATGCTTCGCCCCTATAGATATATGGGAAAAAATGAGATGCACCCGTTATTTTTGCCTGATGTCTAGTTGTTTTTCGAGGTTGCGACTGGCGAGAGACATTCCATAACAGAAGATCCAATAAATGACTCCGATGAAGACATAAATTTCGGCATATCGTCCCATATAAGAGGGGTTTGCTAAGATGGTTTTGGAGATTCCTACTATTTCTAATAGTCCAAATAGGGCGAGGAGTGAGGTATCTTTAAATAAGCCGATAAATTGACCTACGATCGCGGGGATTACTGCCCGTAATGCTTGGGGAAGTATGATTAATATTATGACTAATGGGGGGTTTAAACCCAGCGATCGCGCAGCTTCGATTTGTCCTCTGGGTATTGATTGTAAACCCCCTCGGACGTTTTCGGCAAGATAGGCCGCACTGAATAAACTTAAACTCGCGATCGCCCTTACCACTCTATCTAATTTGGGAGTCCCCGGAGGTAAGAAAAATTGTAACATAACTTGGCCTAAAAATAAAATCCCAATTAAGGGTAAACCTCGAATAATCTCGATATATAATAGACAAAACCATCGGACAATGGGTAAATTACTTTGTCGCCCTAATGCTAATAAAACGCCTAGGGGAAATGAGAGAAATATACTGACAGACGCGGCAAATAAAGTTAACATTAAACCACCCCAGTCATTTGTTGAAATTTCTTTTAAGCCTAGCCCTCCTTGTATTAACCATAAAATAATGGGAAATGATAACACCCACAGGAATGATATCAACTTGCCACCCCGAAAAACGCTCATTTTTCCTAACCAATTACCACCCGTAAAAATGAGGATCGCACTCAATAACCACAAACGTGATATTAAGTCAATAGGAAAAACAACGATCGCCAAAATACAGATCGCGAGACTGAGTAAAAAAGAACGAGTGACGAGGGGTTTTTCCGGGTAAAACGTTGTCCTAGTCAAGCCACTTAATAGGATAATAATATCTAAACATAGCCATAAACGCCAATATTCATCACGGGGATATCTACCGACAAAAAATAAGGGTAAATTCGCCTCAATAACTTGCCATTTTGCCTGAGTTAGTATCCACAATACAAATCCTTTGCTAACCGCAAAAATCACCCCTAGGCAGAGCAGAGTTAAAACGCCATTATACCATGTACTAAAGAGATTTTTCTTAGCCCAATTTCCGGGGGTTAGCTTTTCCAGAATAGGCGGTTTTAATTCAATTGTCATAGGTAATGGGTAATTGGTGATGGGTAATTGGTGATGGGTAATTGGTGTCAGGATTTAGCAAGGGAATGAGGATTTGTATTTAATGACATAAAGAGAAAAAACAGGGACAATAAAGCCAATAAAATAACCAAGAGACGCGATCGGCAAAATACTCCACACGAAGCCGAGTTAGTACCAATCAAAACCGGGGAAGGAATCGAGACGACACTCAGAAGCCTAGCCCAAGAGAATGTGATGCCCCAACTCGGCTTTTTTTATGAAAATAGAGACAGCAATAACAGCAGGGAAAAGAGGACGCGTAAAAAACCCTTAGCAAGGATGACAATATATTACAGGTTATCACGTTCTAAATCGTAAATAACTTTTTCCCAATACCAATCCTCCGAACGATCGGGGTTATTATTCCTCACCGTCTCAAGCAATCTTTCGGCTAGATTCCAATCTCCCTTGACAAGAATAAAAAGCCTCTGCCGCAGTTTTTCTTTAGGTTTGGTAGTATAATTTTGTTGCTGGTTAAACCACTCATTAAATTTTGCCTCACCCCCCTTGATCATGTCATCTATTATGATTGGGGCTTGCTCTTCGATTTCTTGCAGAATTTGGCCGCTTTTCTCAACGGTGAGGCTAACTCCACCAATCAAAAGATAAAAAGCATTTTTCGCCAATTTTTCTAATTCATCCATGATGGTTATTCCAAAAGTAAAGCTATTTTGAGTTTAACTCAAACTGCTCTCTACCGACAAGAGGTGATGATGTATACTCTGGGTGGGTATTGGCTGATGCACTTCACGATTTGAGTCAACTCATCGGGGTAAAATGTTCCCAAGGTACTCAAGCATTGTGGAGCCTATCTCAAGGGGAATTTTGCTCGGTATCACCTCAAATTTGCCAAAAAAACTGTAGTGGGTTGGCGTAGCCTGTGCGGAGCATCGGACGTCTTGCTCCCTATTAGATCCCTAGGGAGCGAGACGCTCCCACTACCAATTAAAAATGAGTAATTGAGATGCTCCCCCTGCCTTTGACTTGATTTTGAGGAGATTTATCATAATTATCTCTCTTTTATTTGTACTGTTTTGTTATAGAAATTCATGGCGAGAGAAATGATTAAACTGATGGTAAGATATGTGATCATAATTAAAACCATTACTTCTACGGCTCTTCCTGTTTGATTAAAGGTGGTTGATGCCACAAAATATAAGTCGGGATAACCGATCGCGATCGCGAGACTGGAATTTTTCGCTAAATTCAGATATTGACTGGTTAAAGGGGGAATAATTACCCGTAAAGCTTGAGGGAAAATAATTAATCGCGTGATCATACCTGGTGTTAAACCTAATGCTTTTGCCGCCTCCCATTGCCCTTTCGGGACTGATTGAATCCCTGCCCTGACTATCTCCGCGATAAAACTTCCTGTATACAAAGTTAATCCGGTTAATAATGTGGCAAATTCTGGCGATATCTTTAATCCCCCTTCTAATTGCAAATTGTCGGTAATATGGGGAATATCTATATAAAATGGCGGTTTTTGTGTTATCATAAATGCGAGAATCACTGAAAGCCCGATCGCGAGTCCTCCCCAATACCATTTACGCGATCGAGATAACCAAACTGACACGAAAATACCCATCCCAACTAAAATTACCCAAATTACTGTCGCGACATTAAAAATTAACCAAGGAAACGCGATACCCCGATTGGTAAAATATATAAATCCCGTTAAATGGCGATTTTCCTCTAATTTGGGCATCGCTAAAAATACGGCAAAATAGAGAAAGAATAATTGTAATAATAAAGGGGTATTACGGATAATTTCCACATATATTAATGCTAAATTTCTCACTAACCAATTCTCGGAAAGTCTTGCAATTCCTACCGTTAATCCGACAATAGTTGCCCCAATTAATCCCAATACCATCACCCGGAAAGTATTGAGAAATCCTACGAAAATTGCTTGAATATAAGTTTGTGACGCGTCATAATTAATCAGACTTTCCCCAATATCAAAGGAGGCTTGGGAGCGGAAAAAATCAAACCCTAGTGTTATCCCTAATTGACTTAAATTCGCGATCAGATTTTGAGCCAGAGTCACTATTAAAGTTATTATCAAAATTAACGCGATCGTCTGAAGGGCAATTTGCCAAAAACGATCATCTCGTAACAATTTAGAGATTTTTTTTAAATGCTCTTTTTGATTCATAAATTACGCGGAGAGTAGGTTGGGTTGATGACAAGACTAAAAATACAACATCATAATTATGAGGCCTGTAGGGGCGGGTTCACCCATATCTTTAATACCCACAGACAACTGATAAAAACCCG
>JBEDKD010000080.1:0-20160 GCA_041172365.1 Cyanobacteriota bacterium
CTCCGACGCATAATTTATCAGTTTGGCAGTTCATTTATACCCAAATTAGCCTCAGTTCATTATATCGGTGAATGGGAATCTGAACATACTTTAGTCGGCACGATCGCGATACCCGGAATCACAGAAAAAATTCAAACCTCCGCGACTTTCGCACCCGATGGACAATTAATAAAAATTTCCGTGCGCGATCGCACCTTATCTCGTTATTAAAAACCTGGCTAGTGTTAATATCCTAGCCTTTCATCCCCCCAACCCCCCGAAATTCAGGGGGTTGTTTCCTTTTCCCATAACCCCCCTTGGGCAGAGAGACGGGTTATATAGCGCTACGCGTTGCACCCCATTGACATTCTTAATGGCTGAAACCTTTGATTTTATTGCATCTTCCTTCTTCCTTCTTCCTTCTTCCTTCAACATCTGCTATATTTGCGTTTATCTCAGATTTTTTTATGACTCTTGATTTGGCTAACCGTGACTTACGCGATCGCGCTTTTACAGATCAAAACCTTTCTGGGGCTGATTTTAGTGGTTCGGATTTACGCGGCTGTGATTTTACTGGGGCAATTTTACGCGGGGCTAATTTTACCGGGGCTAAATTCGGTAAAAGTCGCCGTCGTGTCTGGAGTTTAATCGCGAGAGCCGGGGCGATCGCGATCGCGGTTACTCTTGCCGCGGCTTTAGGGGGGCTCACCATTGGGAGTATCGGCAGTGCCTCCGCGGTTGTCGCGACGGCATTAGTCGCGATCGCGATGACACGGGGAGAAAATGGAATCATCGCGGGCGCGATCGCGGGTACGGCCGCAGTGATTGGCGCGGGAGGAATTATTGCTTTTATCGGCGGGGACCTATCGCGAGGTTTGCTTTTATTCTTAGGCTCCGGTGTCATTTTAGCCTTTGCCGCGTTTTTGTTTATCCAAACTGTCACGGAATTAGAACAACTTAGTCGCACTTCTTTTCAAAATGCTGATCTAACGAGTGCTATTTTTGACCAAGTTATCCTTAAAGACGCGAATTTAGAAGGCGCGATCGGTCTTCATTTCTAAACAATAGCAGAAGGAAGAGGGAAGAAGGAAGAAGGAAGAGGGAAGAAGGAAGATGCAATAAAATAAAGGTTTTGTGCAATGAAGAACGTCTATACGTCTTCGCGTAGTGATATATAATAACTGTGAATATTTTAATATAATTATTGCGGAGAAACTGGGTTTCTTGAACACTACTCATTTTGTGCAATAATCTCAGGTGAGAAACCCGGTTTCTTTAGCTGAAATCCCTAGAAAACCGGTTCCTAGGGTGAAGTAAATCCTCTTCAAACTGTCTCCATCCACCGAATACATTTTTGCATTTGCTCTTTCGTCATTTCCCGATTACCATGATAACGACGACCATGACCGGGCAAGATCCATTCAAAAGAATAATTCGCTAATTTTTCCATTGATTTAATTTGTTCAGACCAAGAATACCAACAAACAGAACGAAAGGCATTCAACTGATTAAGTTTCACCGACCACGCGAGATGATCCCCACTAAATAAGTATTTATTTTTGTAGAGTAAAACCGTATGACCTTTAGTGTGCCCCGGAACCGGAATAATTAATAAATCTTTCTCTAAAGTATAGGGTTCTTCTCCCGATAATTCCATTTCCACTTGACTAATGCGCTTCCCTAAATCATCACGATGGAACACGCGATCGCAGCCAAAATGATCCCGAAACTTTTGATGATCCGCCACATCATCCTTATGAGTTAAATATAAATAACGAATACCGCCTAACTTTTCTATTTGTTTCACCAAAGGCGCGACAAACCGAGGCGAATCAACTAAAATATTACCTTCCGGTCGTACAATTAGATAACTAGCCGCACCATAGGATTTTTCCGAATGAAATCCACAGTGATAGACATTATCCACCACTAAAATTGGAAAAGTCTTATGAACCTCTTTGACATCTTTCGGTTTCGCGATTGTCCCGATGGAATAAGTCGGACAAGATAACAGAGCTTGCATCGCCTTTACCCGTTCTATCTCATTAACAGGTTGATGATAAACCGCGGACTGTTCACCCACGCGATCGAACACTTCCGGCATCATAGCCCGACAAGTATCACAGTCAATACAGGTACTATCAACATAGAAATCCCCATTAACATTTTCGCTCCGACGCTGTTTAATATCCGGCATAAGAACCCTCTATTTCGAGATAGACATGAATAAGTCAAGTATAAAATAATCTCGATATCAGAGATATTTTTGTTATCAAAATTAACATAAAAAAACGCAGAAAAACTCAATGTTTTACCATCTTTGGGAAAGACTAAGCTGGAAAAGACTCATCTCCCAAGTCGAAGAATTCTTGGGGAGTTTTTTCATTATCAAAAGAGGGAATTGTTGCCCTAAATTCAGTAATAACAGATACATTGCACAAAGCAGCCCCCCTTTAGGATAGAATCAAATAATAGTCAAAGAACTAATTTTATTTTTTATTTTCTATTTTAGGAAAAATCACCCTTGTCCTCAGAGTGATCCCAGAAAGTAGTAGGAAAAAGGTGGTAGGTTATAGGTCAGAGCTGATCAGTGCTACGTCTGAAGTAAAAAACGGAAACGGAAAACAGAACCCTTCTAAGCCCTTAAAGCCAAAACCCAAAACCCAATGGCATTTCCAGAAAATGATGATAGGAAAGGAAGGGAGGGAAGAGGGGCGTGCTATTATGGAAGCCCAAGTCACCACGGACAGGACTAAACGAATAAATAGATATATTGGTATTAACCTGAAAGTGAAATGGCATAACCTCAAAGGAGAGAGCGGGTGCGATCGCGCCCCGATCATACTTAAGGTATATCCCTCCTTCCCCAGTAGAGAGGGGAAAGGGGGATTAGTTGAATCACAAAAAGTGCATAATTAAAAAACTTTGCTAAAGTGAGAGGTTGGGGCATTCTACTAATGAATGAGCAACTGTTTCCGAAAATCATTCATAATTTATCCGGGGTTCTGATTAATTTATGGTTACTCAACTGTTAGATGGACGATATCAAATCATCGAAGTAATAGAAAGCGGTGAATACGGACAAACCTACATTGCGAAAGACACGCGTCGTCCAGGGGAACCCCTTTGTTTTGTCAAACATTTACGTCCGGGAAATCATGATCCCAAACTAATTAATACCGCCCGTCGTCTCTTTCAAAAAGAAGCAGAAATCTTAGAAAAATTAGGTCAACATGAACAAATACCCCAACTTTATGCCTATTTTGAGAATAATCAAGAATTTTTCTTAGTAGAAGCCTTCATTCCGGGTCATTCCCTAGCCGATGAATTAATACCGGGGAAACCCCTACCAGAACCCGAAGTGATTAATCTTTTAAAAGAGATCCTCCAAATCTTAGAATTTGTTCATAGTAATCATGTCATTCACCGTGACATAAAACCCGCGAACTTAGTGCGCCGGGAGTCCGATGAAAAATTAATGTTAATTGACTTTGGCGCAGTCAAAGAAATTTCAATTGAACATCGCCAAAACACGCCTACAGTTCGCATCGGCACATTAGAATATATGCCGATGGAACAATTTAATTATAATCCCCAATTCAATAGTGATATTTATGCCGTGGGGATCATAGGCATTCAGGCTTTAACGGGTTCTTCTACTTATGAATTATCAAAACTCCGTAATCATAATAATGGCAATTCAGGGGAAATTTTATGGCATCATTTAGCCGTGTGTTCTCCCGAATTTAAAAATATTTTAGATAAAATGGTTCATTTTGATTATCATCAAAGATATGAAACAACACAGGAAGTATTACAAGACTTAAATGTCTTACACGAGCGACTTTTTCACAAACCCCCTAAACTTCAAGAATATCGCCGAGAATTAGAACGTCTTGCTAGTAATCGGGGCGATATTTCCGTAGTCGGTCGCAGCATTTTAGAAGAATTACGAATTAACTTAGACCTCAGTGCAGAAGAAATAGAACAAATAGAAGATGAAGTATTAAACCCCTATCGTAAATTTAACGAAAAATGTCAGAGATATGAACAAGCATTAATCAAATCTGTACAGGAAGAATATCCCTTTTCTCAAGAGACGCGTGAGGAATTACAAGAATTACAGAAAATCTTAAACCTGGATGACGCGCAAATTGAATTAATCGAAAGTAGAGTGTTACCGAAATCCTTCTTGCTCCAAGTACAAAGTTCCATCATTAATCTTCTCCCTTTTCACAACCCGCCTCAAAAAGTTTTTCGCTTTTATCCTGAAGGTGTGAAAATCGAGTTAGCTAATTCTGCTCAGAAAAAAGTAGTGACACCCGTAGTAACACCCGTAGTAACACCCGTAATTACACCCAAAATTACACCCGCAATTGCCCCAATTCAGCACCCGAAAAAAATCAGACCCCACCTTTATATTTGGGGGGCCGCGTTGACAGCTTTAGTCGCGATCGCGGGTTCAATTTATGCCTATTTAAAATGGCAAGAACAACAAGATTTATGGGCTAAAGAATCCCCAAAACTAGATGAAATAAATCGTTTATTAGAAAGTAAAAATTATCAAAAGTGTTCGCAGATTTTTGAGCAAATAAATCAGAAATCACCAGTTTATAATAAAGCGAAAACCCTTAATCAAAAATGTCAAGAAGGCCAGAACTGGCAAAATGTACAGTTCAGTAATTTAGGGCAATTATCCGATCCCGTTGGGGCGATTTCCTTTCAACCAAATGGTTTACTTCTTGCCAGTGGTTCCAAAGATGGAACCATTAAAACGTGGGATCTCAAAAATGGTAATCAAATCCGCACCTTTGACGGTGATGCTTCCCCAATTTGGACAGTAACATTTAATGCCAAAGGCACAAGAATTGCCGGGGGAACCTATTATTGGCGCATCTTCGTTTGGAATGTAGAAACAGGAGAATTAGTGCGTACTTTAGAACATAATGCCACGGTTTGGTCTGTCGCGTTAAGTCCTGACGGTAAAACCTTAGCCAGTGGTAGTGGAGATAAAACAGTTAAAGTGTGGGATGTAGCAACAGGTGAATTAATTTATAATTTTACCGATCATTTAGATTCTATTTTATCCGTCGCGATCAGTCCAGACGGGAAAAAATTAGTCAGTGCTTCCAAAGACAAAAGCATCAAAATTTGGGATTTAGCAACAGGTGAATTAATTCGCACCCTACAAGGACATTCCGCGGATGTGAGAAGTATAGCCATTAGTCCTGATGGGCAATTAATTATTAGTGGTTCTTATGATTCCACCGTCAAAATTTGGAGTTTAGATAAAGGAGAATTAATGTACACATTAAGAGATCATCAAGGAGAAGTAATCTCCGTTGCGATTAGTCCAGATAATCAATTTATTGCGAGTGCTAGTAAAGATAAAACAGTCAAAATTTGGAAGCTTAAGAGTGGAGAATTACTGAATACATTAACCGGACATACCGATGAAGTTTACACTGTAGCATTTAGTCCCGATGGTAAAACATTAGGGAGTAGCGGCAAAGATAAGACCATTAAAATCTGGTCGCGTTAAGTCTGTGATATCATGGACATAAACAGAACAAACTGTCTTCCCTCAAGGGATGCTGCTTCAGATCGGGGGACACTTTACTCAAACTCCAGAAGGAAAAACCATGATTACCCTTCCAAATATTATAGTCAAAACCCCAATTTATGAAAGTGCCCACACTTTAGTATATCAAGGAATACGCACAGAGGATAATCAAAGAGTTATCCTCAAAATCCTACAATTCGATTATCCGACTCCGACACAACTCAACCGTTATCAACAAGAATATGAAATTATTAAACGTCTTCCGTTAGAAGGCGTTGTCCAGGCCTATAGTTTAGAAAAATATCAAAACACTCTGGTACTTATATTAGAAGATTTTGGGGGAAAATCTTTAAAAAAGTGGCGCGAAATTCGTCAATTTTCTTTAGAAGAAATACTGAAAATATTTATCAAAGTCGCAGAAACTTTAACTCAAATTCATGGGGCTCATGTTATTCACAAAGATATTAACCCAGGCAATTTAATTTATAACCCCGAAACCGAGATGGTAAAAATTACCGATTTTGGCATCAGTAGTGTCCTCACTCGCGAAAATACAAATCGGAAAAATACTAATCTTTTAGAAGGAACTTTAGCCTATATTTCCCCCGAACAAACCGGAAGAATGAACCGAGGTATTGATTATCGTACCGATTTTTATTCCTTTGGTATTTCCTTATATGAAATGCTCACAAACCAAGTGCCTTTTCGCAGTGATGATCCTTTAGAATTAGTCCATTGTCATATCGCCAAACAGCCCATTCCCCCCCAGGAAATTAATCCGCAAATTCCCATCGCGGTTTCTAATATTGTGATGAAGCTTTTAGCCAAAACCGCAGAAGAAAGGTATCTAAGTGCCTGGGGCATTCAATCCGATTTAATTTTTTGTCTCATGCAGTTACAGGCGCATAATGAAATTGAGGAATTTACTTTAGGAGAAAATGATATTTCCGACCAATTTCACCTGTCTCAAAAACTCTATGGGCGCGCCAGAGAAATTGATCTTTTAATGAGCTCATTTGCCTCCTTCATGGATGAGATCCCAGAAAAAGGGAATGACTCCAACCCGGATTCCGGGTCCCCCTCTCATCGTTCTGAAATAATGCTTCTGGCAGGTGACGCGGGCATCGGAAAATCAGCGATCGCGCAAGAAATGTATAAGGCAGTTACAGAAAAAAGAGGATATTTTATTACGGGAAAATTTGACCAATTTCAACGGAATACGCCCTATCATGCTCTCATTCAAGCCTTTCAGGAATTAGTACAACAACTTTTAACAGAAAGCCAAACACATTTGGAAGAATTACGGCAGAAAATCTTAACAAGTTTGGGGAACAATGTCCAAGTCATTATTGATGCTATTCCTGACTTAGAACTAATTATGGGTAAACAGCACCCCGTTCCCGAATTAGGTTTCACCGAATCACAAAACCGTTTTAATCATAACTTTGCCAATTTGATCAAAGTTTTTTGTCAAAAAGAGCATCCCCTTGTGATTTTTTTGGATGATTTGCAATGGGCCGATATCCCCTCTCTAAAATTAATTCAATTAATTTTAGAGAAAAAACATCAATACTTATTTTTAATTGGCGCTTATCGTCATAATCAATGTTTACCACAACATCCTTTCCGAAAGATGATTGAAACATTACAAGAAGAAAAATTTCAGATTAATCAGATCACATTAGAGCCTTTGAGAATAGAGCATATCAGTCAATTCATTGCTGATTCTTTACAACTAGATAATCAAACGGTCAAACCTTTAGCTGAATTGGTATTAAAAAAGACAGGTGGAAATCCTTTTTTCGTAAATGAGTTCCTGAAAAATATCTATAGAGAAAATTTACTCATTTTTAATTATGAGCGATTGTCTTGGGAATGGGATATTGCTGAAATAGAAGCACAAGAAATCACATCTAATGTTGTCGATTTAATGATTACACAGTTAAAAAAATTGCCCAAATCCACTCAAGAATTGTTACGTCTTGCCGCGTGTATCGGTTCTATTTTTAATGTCAAAACGCTCTCTATTATTAGCGAAAAAGAACCACAAATACTTTCCGAAAGTCTTAAATTTGCGGTGGAATCAGGATTAATTTTACCTATGTCTGAGATCGACGAACATCTGTTGATTTCTCATTATAAATTTTTGCATGATCGTGTTCAACAAGGCGCCTATAGTTTAATAGAACTCTCAGATAAAAGAGCGATTCATCTGAAAATAGGTCGTCTTTTATGGCAAAATACACCCAGGGAAAATTTAGCGCAAAAACTCTTTGAGATCGTTGATAATATCAATTTAGGTATTGACTTAATTATCAATCCAGAAGAAAAGGAGCAAATTGCCCAAATGAATTTCAACGCGGCCCAAAAAGCAAAAGCGGCAACAGCTTATAGCCTCGCCCTCAATTACTTGAGAATTTGTCGACAATTATTGCCAGATAATAGCTGGAAAAATCAATATAATTTCACTTTAGCCGTCTATGAAGAATCCCTGGAAATTTATTATCTAAATGGTAATTTAGAACAGATGAATGAAATCGAGTATATAGTCTTTAAAAACACCCAAAATTCCCTCGATAAAATTAAATTTTATGAGATCAAAATACAGAGTTATATTGCTCAAGGAATGCTCTCAGAATCCATTGAAATTGGACGGGTGGGACTCCAAGAATTAAACATAGAATTACCCCTGTGTCTTACCTCTTTAGAAGTTCAGCGTAAACTGGAAGAAACCCAGGAAATGTTAAGAGATAAAAATATTGAAAATTTGATTAATTTACCCTTAATGACTGACTGTGATAAAAAAGCAGCCATGAGACTTTTACTAAAAATAAGTTCTGCTACCTATCAAACTGCTTTTGGACTATTTGTCTGGGTATTATGTGAACAGGTTAATTTATCCATTAAATATGGAAATTCTCCCTTATCGAGCTATGGTTATGCTGGCTATGCCACTGTTTTAATTGGTCTTCTCCAAGATATCAATACTGCTTATGAGTTTGGTCAATTAGCCCTTAAGCTCATAGAAAAATTAAATGTATTAGAACTAAAAACAGAAGTTCTTTTTATATTGGGAGCCATCCTGCACAGCAAAATTGCTCTGAAAGATACTTTACCTATCTTAAATAAATCCTCTGAAATAGGACTGGAAAACGGACATTTAGAATATGGTAGCTATGGGGCAATACACAAAGCTCAATATTCCTATTTTATGGGAAAAGAACTGAACGAATTAGAACAGGAACTCGCGAGTACGAGTCAATCTATTTACCAATTCAATCAAGGTAATAGTTGGCCCTGGAGTCGTATTTATCATCAAGTAGTTCTCAATTTATTAGAACCTTCTGAAAACCCCTATTATTTATCCGGTAAAAGTTATAATGAAACGGAATTTCTTCCCCGTCATTTAGCCAGAAATGATCGCACGGGACTACATTATTTATATTTAAACAAAATGATTCTCTGTTATCTATTTGGAGAATTTTCGCAAGCTTTAGAGAATGGGGTTCAAGCCGAACAATATTTAGATGGTGTCACCGCGTCTGTTGTTGTACCGATTTTCTATTTTTATGATTCTTTAATCCGACTTGCATTATATCCTAATGCTCCCAAAAATTCCCAAAAAAAGTTATTTTTAAAAGTGATTAGTAATCAAAAAAAATTACAACAATATGCCTATCATGCCCCGATGAACTTTAAACATAAATATGATTTAGTGGCTGCTGAAAAAGCAAAAGTCTCCGGGGATTTATGGGAAGCAATGGATTTCTATGAACGAGCCATTTCCGGGGCAAAAGCTAACCAATACATTCAGGAAGAAGCTTTAGCTAATGAACTGGCGGCTCAATGCTATTTAGCGTGCAAAAGAGAGAAAGTCGCGAAATCTTATATGATGGAAGCCTATTATAATTATAGGAGTTGGGGAGCCTTGGCAAAAGTTCATTATTTAGAAAAAATTTATCCCCAATTACTGAGTGCGAATACTTCCCTGCACCGAAGGAGGATTGTCGAAACAACGACTACAGATAGTTCGGCAAATGATAAGTCTAGTTCCGCATTAGATTTAGCGGCTGTGATTAAAGCATCTCAAGTGATTTCGGGTGAAATTGAACTCGATAAATTATTAACGGCTTTAATGAAAATTTTGATGGAGAACGCGGGGGCACAATTGGGTTATCTGATTTTATATTCCCCACCAGACTCCCAAAACTCAGAGGGTGAATGGCTGATTGAAGCCGCGGGATCAATTACTTCGGAGCAGATTACTGTTTTACAATCTTTGTCTTTGGAAAATCGTCTGCCGATTTCTCTAATCAATTATGTCACTCGTACTAAGGAAAGTATTGTTTTATCAAATGCTTTTCATTCTGATAAATTTCTCAACGATCCTTATATCCAAAAACAACAACCTAAGTCGGTTCTTTGTGCGCCTTTAATTAATCAAGGTCAGTTAAATGGGATTGTTTATTTCGAGAATAATCTCACCAGTGATGCTTTTACTCCTGAACGTTTGGAGCTTGTCAAATTGTTATCGGGACAAGCCGCGATCGCGATTACTAACGCGAAACTATATTCTAATCTGCAAAAAAGTGAAAAAGCCTTACGAGAAAGTCAAAATAGATTGGAACAATTTTTTGAAGCCATACCCATTGGGATCGGAATTTTAGATCGTCATGGCAATCCTTATTATGCGAATAGTCTGGCGGAAAAATTATTAGGAAAAGGAGTAATTTCGGAGGCAAAATCTGAACAAATTGCGGAAGTTTATCAACTTTATATCGCGGGCACTGATCAAATTTATCCACGGGAACAAGTACCGGTTGTGCGAGCGCTGCACGGTGAGAATGCCAAGGCTGATGATTTGGAAATTCATCAACCAGATAAAATTATTCCGATTGAAGCATTAGGAACTCCTGTGTATGATGAAGATGGGCAAGTTGCTTATGCAATTAGCGCGTTTCAAGATATTACTGAGCGGAAAAAATCAGAGAAATTATTAGCAGAATATAATCGCACTTTAGAACAACAGGTAACGGAACGTACCCAAGAATTATCAGAAACCCTTGCCCATTTACAAGCCACGCAAGAAGAATTAATTCAATCAGAAAAAATGGCTGCACTTGGACAACTCATTGCTGGAGTTGCCCATGAAATTAATACTCCCTTGGGGGCGATTCGTTCCTCCGCGGGTAATATGGCTAAATTCTTAAATCAAATCCTTGAAGATTTACCTCCTCTTTTTCAATCTATCTCCCCAGAAGAAACTCAAGAATTTTTAGGCCTATTGAAACGCTCTATTAATGTGAATTCCAGTTTATCGGCGAAGGAAGAAAGACAATATAAACGCGCATTAATGCGCCAATTAGAAAATGCACAAATTGAAGAATCTGACACGATCGCGGATGCTTTAGTGGATATGGGAATTTATGAAGATATAGATGATATCTTGCCTCTGCTGAAACGACCAGATAGTAATTATCTCATAGAAATGGCTTATAAACTTTCCGAATTACAAAGAGGAACACAAACAATTAATATTGCCACTAATCGCGCATCAAAAGTAGTTTTTGCGTTAAAATCCTATGCCCGTTATGACACATCAGGAGAAAAAATAAAAGCGAACCTTATTGAAGGAATTGAAACTGTTTTAACTCTATATTTGCATCAATTAAAACATGGGGTAAATGTGATTCGTAACTATGGAGAATTACCAGAAATACTCTGTTATCCAGATGAACTGAATCAAGTTTGGACAAATCTCATTCATAATTCCTTGCAAGCTATGGATAATCATGGGACATTAACAATTGAGACCAAGCAGGAAGAACAAGAGATAACTATTAATATTACCGATAGTGGTAAAGGGATTAATTCAGAAATCAGGTCAAAAATATTTGAACCCTTCTTTTCGACAAAACCCCCTGGGGAGGGTAGTGGTTTAGGACTGCATATAGTCAAAAAAATTATTGACAAACATTCTGGTAAGATATTAGTGGAGAGCCAACCTGGTCAGACCACCTTTAGGATTGTTTTACCCATCGAGCCGACTTAGGAGTTTTGTCATGGCCAAACCTGTAATTTTATGCGTTGATGATGAGAAAGTGATTTTGGATAGTCTCAAAACTCAACTGAAAGCCGCCTTTGGCAATGTTTATCTCTATGAAGTTGCCGAAAATGCGGAGGAAGCTTTAGAATTAATTGAGGAACTAAATCAGCATGATATTAATATCATTTTGATTGTCTCAGACTGGTTAATGCCAGGAATGAAGGGGGATGAATTTTTGATTAAAGTTCATCAAATTTTTCCCAAAATTGTTAAAATTATGCTGACAGGTCAAGCCGATGACCACGCGATAGAACGGGTTTGCCAAACCGCGAATCTCTATCGGTGTTTATATAAACCTTGGTCTGAAACTGAGTTAATTGAAACATTACAAGCGGCTTTAAAAAGAACATGAATAAACAAGTAATTATCTGTGTTGATGATGAGATAAGTATTTTGAGAAGTCTCAAATCAGAACTGAAAAATGTCTTGGGTTTTGACTATCAGATTGAATTAGCAGAAGGGGGGGAAGATGCCTTAGAATTACTGGAATCTTTGCAAGAAGAAGGCTATGAAATTCCTTTGATTATTTCGGATTATTTGATGCCAGGAATGAAGGGGGATGAATTGTTAAGATTAGTACATTTAAACTCTCCTAATACCCTGAATATTATGTTAACAGGTCAAGCCAATATTGAAGGAATTTCTAATGCAATTAAGTATGCTAGTCTTTATCGTTATATTGCTAAACCTTGGGAATCAGAAGATTTAAAATTAACTGTTATTGAAGCGATTAATCGTTATCTTCAAGATCGAATGATCGCCGAAAAAAATGCCAAACTTCAAGAATTAAATGAAAAACAAGCTGAACTAATTTTGCAACTGCATCAAAATGAAAATCGCTTAAAACAATTTTTAGACGCGATGCCTGTGGGGGTTTTCGTAGTGGATTTGAATGGTGATCCTTACTATCTCAATTACCGTGCTCAAGAGTTACTGTATCGGGAAATTATCACTAATATTACTGGGGAAAATTTGAGAGAAATTTATCAAGAATGGAGTCATAATTTTTATCCCCTAGTCAATGATATTTTACAGAAAGCCTTACAGGGAGAAACGGCAACCGCGGATGATTTAGAAATTTGTCAAAAAAATGGAGATCGCGTGATTCCCATTGAACTGTGGGGAACTCCTATTTATAATGAGTTGGGAGAAATTAGCTACGCGATCGCGGCTTTTCAAGATATCACTCAACATAAACAGGCAGAAAAACTCTTAGAAGATTATAGTAAAACTTTAGAGATGCAAGTGCAAGAAAGAACCGCGGCGCTAGAACAAGTTAACCTAGAATTAAAACGACTCGCGACATTAGATGGATTAACACAGGTGGCGAATCGTCGTCGTTTTGATGAATGTTTATCACAAGAATGGCGACGGATGGCCTTGATTAACTATCCCTTATCTTTAATTTTATGTGACGTGGACTATTTTAAACGCTACAATGATCATTATGGACATCAACAGGGTGATTATTGTTTACAGCAGGTGGCCAACGCGATTCGTCGTGCGGCGAAAAAACCCGCAGATTTAGTAGCTCGTTATGGCGGTGAAGAATTCGCGGTGATTTTGCCGAATACCCCTGCAGAAGGAGCTCAGGCAGTCGCGACATTAATTCGCGAAGAAATTACCAGACTCAATATTCCTCATGCTAAATCTGATGTGAGTTCATTCATTACTATAAGTTTGGGTATATCTACGATATACCCCTCTTATCAGTTATCCCCCGACATTTTAATTGCAGAGGCCGATAAAGCCTTGTATGAAGCTAAAAAACAAGGCCGTGATCGCTTGATAATGAAAGTAATTTCTTCCTAGCCAATTTTGCATAATTGCATTGAGATTAGCATGAAAAAACAGGTAATTATCTGTGTAGATGATGAAATAGCTATTTTGAAGACTCTCAAAACTGAAATCAGAGCGACATTTAGTTCTGATTATCAGATTGAATTGGCAGAAAGTGGAGAGGAAGCTTTAGATTTATTAGAAGAATTACTAGAGGACGGCTATGACATTCCCTTAATTATTTCTGATTATCAAATGCCTGTAATGAAAGGAGATGAATTTTTAAGAAGGGTGCATTTGAGTTCTCCGAAAACTTTGAAAATAATGCTGACGGGTGAGGCGACTATTGAATCCGTAGCTAACGCGATTAAATATGCAAAACTCTATCGTTATATTGCTAAACCTTGGGAGGCTGAAGATTTTAAATTAACGATTATTGAAGCTATTAATAGCTATATTCAAGACCAAAAAATAGAAGAAAAAAATGTAAAACTGCGGCAGTTAAATCGAAAACAAGCGGAATTAATTGTGCAATTACACGAAAATGAAAACCGCTTAATGAAGTTTTTGGAAGCGATGCCAATTGGTGTTTTTGTCTCCGATAATAAAGGACAACCTTATTATATTAATTCCCGGGCTCAGGAATTACTCGGTCAAGAAATTCTTGCTGATACTTCTTCGGAAAGATTACGAGAAATTTATCAAATTTATCTCCAACAAAGTCAAAGGTCCTCTACCTCAGATGAAAATATTTTAGATAGGGCATTGAAGGGCGAAACCGCGACGGTGGATAATATTGAAATTAGACAAGCAAATAGAACCCTTTTTTTGGAAGGCTGGGGGACTCCTATTTATGATGCTAATGGTAATATTTCCTACGCGATCGCGGCTTTTCAAGATATGACTGAACGGAAAAACGCGGAAGCACAACTGAGAAAAACGGAAGAAAAATATCGTCGCATTTTTGAAAATGCCTTAGAGGGAATTTTTCAATCCACTCCTGATGGCAGATATATTAGTGTTAACCCTGCCCTTGCTACTATTTATGGTTATAATTCGCCGGAAGAATTAATTGCCAGTGTCAGGGATATTGAAAGTCAAATTTATGTTGATCGTAACCGTCGCCAGGAATTTGTACAATTAATGGAAGAAAAGGGATCAGTTTCTAATTTTGAATCTCAAGTCTATCGCCACAGTGGTGAAATTATTTGGATTACGGAAAATGCCCGTTGTGTTTATGATGAGGAAGGTAAAATTCTTTATTATCAAGGCTTTATTGAAGATATTACCATTCGCAAACAATCTGAAGAGGAACGTCAAACTTTTATCGCAGAACTTTTTGACTTAAATTGTACTTTGGAACTTTCTTTAGAAAGTGAATTAAGATTAACGGACGCGGCTAGTTGTTTTGTCCCGAATCAGTTTCTCTCTTTTTTAGGTTATGAAAGTTTGGTTGATGTGAAATTAGGGGACGCGGTGGAAAAAGAAATGTCGATCTTATTTACTGATATTCGAGACTTTACTCATTTATCGGAAATGATGACTCCTGAAGAAAATTTTAAGTTTATTAATTCTTTTTTGAGTCAGATGGAACCGGCAATTATTGAAAATCAGGGATTTATTGATAAATATATTGGTGATGCTATTATGGCTTTATTTGGCAATGACGCGGATGATGCTGTTAAAGCGGGTATTTCTATGTTGCATCGACTTCGGCAATATAATCAATCTCGTCGTGATTCTGGCGAGAGCGCGATCGAAATTGGTATTGGCATTAATACTGGTTGTTTAATGTTAGGAATTGTGGGGGGACAAAACCGGATGGATGGCACGGTTATTAGTGACGCGGTAAATTTAGCTGCCCGTGTGGAACTTTTAACTAAAACCTATGGTGTTCCTTTAATTATCACTCATCAAACTTTTCTAAAATTGAAAAATCCTGATGATTATGCCATTCGGATTTTAGATCGTGTTCAAGTTAAAGGAAAATCGGAATTAGTTACCATTTATGAGGTATTTGATGTAGATTTACCGGAAATTAAAGATGCTAAATACAAGTCTTTACCTTTTTTTACAGAAGCATTATCTTTGTACCAGATGCAATATTTTCAAGAGGCGGAAAATCTCTTTTCCCGTTGTTTACAAATTAATCCCAATGATCCGGTCATTTTAATATATCTGAAACGCTGTCAACAACTTGAGTATCAATACATTTTACCCACGGAATAATAAAGGTAAAATCCTCATTTAAGCGGGTAGAAATGGTGGCCTATCGCTTCGGGTTTTGAAGTACCAAGCCCGATCGCGTTCTATTTTGTCCAGATCACTAAAAAATACCTTCGATTTTTTTCCAAACGGTATAACCACAAGGGCATCGGAGACACAAAGACACAAAGGCAGGAAAAAAGAGTCGGGTGGGTTCACACCGAAAATGAACCCGTCATTGCCATCTTTTGAACAGAGAAAAACATCACAAATTACTCCTTTCTTTCCTTTGTGCCTTTGTGTCTTTGTGTTTCATTTTATTTCACATACTTATTTTATTCGGCTTTTTTCCAAATGGTATAACCACAAGGGCATCGGAGACACAAAGGCAGGAAAAAGGAGTTGAGAATGAACCAGAAATTACCATCTTTTGAACAGAGAAAACCATCGCAAATTACTCCTTTCTTTCCTTTGTGCCTTTGTGTCTTTGTGTTTCATTTTATTTCCTGTACCTATGAAAAAATGCGACAATTTTTCCATTGATAATTGTTGCTCCCCATCCCAAAACAGGGTTTAACCCGGTTTCTCGGTAAGTCCTAAATTACGATACTTTTGTCGATTTTTTCCGCTTCCAGAGTTTGAGGGCTTCAAACCAAAGAATACTGACAACCCCAGAGCCGATACTGACAATTAAATCGTCTATGTGCAGATAGGAAAAACGGAAAAGTTCTTGTAATACGGGAATATAAAGAATTAAACCCAGAAAAACAATTCCCCCGCCAATTACCCACCATAGGGCAGTATTCGGTTTTCCCATCATTTCAGGAATAGTCTCGGACCAGGAGCGATTGGTTAAAATCATACTCAAGTTTGAGATAATTAAGGTGGTAAACGCGAGGGCTCTTGCATTTTTTTCGGTAAATTTACTCTCTCCTGAATAGTACGCGATCGCGAATACCAAAACTAATACGATTAATACACTAAACCCTTGCAGTAAAGCCAATTGTAAGGTATCACGACCAAATAGAGGTTCTTTGGGAGGACGAGGGGGACGAGTCATCACATTATTGTCTTCGGTTTCTGCCTCAAATACAATTGTACAGGCCGGATCAATGATTAAATGTAAAAAGGCAATATGAACAGGCATTAAAACTAGAGGCCATTTTGCCATCACAGGAATTAATGACATCCCGGCAATGGGAACATGAACCGCGAGGGTATAGGCCATTCCTTTTTTCAGATTATCAAAAATACGTCGCCCTAGTCGTACTGATTCTACAATAGAAGAAAAGTCGTCATCAAGTAATACTAAATCGGCGGATTCGCGTGCGACATCAGTCCCTCTTTCTCCCATCGCGATACCAATATTTGCAGCTTTAAGGGCGGGTGCATCGTTGACTCCATCCCCTGTCATCGCGACAATTTCTCCGCGTTTTTTGAGCGCGTTGACAATTAAAAGTTTTTGTTCGGGTACGACACGAGCAAAGATATTTGTAAAGCCGATTCTTGCTTCTAATTGCTCCTCTGTCATTTGTTCAAGTTCGGATCCCGTAATGACTTCACTGGAGGGATTAAGTCCTATTTGTTTCGCGATATTTTGCGCGGTGGCGGGATAATCTCCTGTAATCATAATGACGCGAATCCCCGCGGTATAACATTCGGCGATCGCGGGTGCTACGGTGGGACGCACGGGGTCTTCCATTCCTACTAAACCGAGAAATTTAAACTCAAAATCGTGTTGCTCTTTGGGTAATTCGTGAGGTGAAAATGAGGCTTTGGCTACTCCTAAGACGCGTAATCCGGCTTTGGCCATACTATCAATCTGGGGCGCGAGGTTTTCTAATTGTTCCTCGGTGAAATGACAGAGATCCGCGATCGCTTCGGGTGCTCCTTTTGCCGCGATAATATAATCTTCTCCACGGGGGGATTTCCATACACAAGACATGGCTAATAATTGATCAGAAAGGGGATATTCCCGTAATAGTTGCCAGTCATCGTGAAAGTGTTCGGTTTCTAAATAGTTAGTCCCGGTTTGTTTCAGGGCTTTTTCCATCGGATCGAAGGGATCTTTGCGTGATGCTAAAATTGCAAATTCGATCAATTCATGGAATGTTTCTGGTAAGGTGTCGCGTCCTTGTGTGGCAAAGTTATAGAGTTCATCCTTAGCGGAAATCTGACTAACGGACATTTTATTAAATGTCAATGTTCCTGTTTTATCAACACAAAGTACCGTGGCTGATCCTAATGTTTCAACCACAGGAAGGCGACGGGTAAGAACACGATTTTGGGAAAAACGCCATGCTCCTAACGCGAGGAAAATTGTCAAAACCACGGGAAATTCGTTAGGTAAAATGGCCATCGCGAGGGCTAAACCTGCTAAGAAACCATGTAACCAATCTTGGCGCGTTAAGCCATAAATGATAATAACTGCTATACAAATCGCGATCGCGATAATTGTAAGTTTACCGACGATGTTTTTGGTTTCTTTTTGGAGTTTTGTATCTTCGGATTCAATGGTTTGTAATGCTTTACCAATTTTACCCATTTCGGTACGCATTCCTGTTTCTATTACCTGGGCAATACCTTGTCCCTGCACAATGAGGGTGCCAGAATAGACAGAGGGTAAATCATCACCACCGGGACGAGGGGTGCTTAAATTTTCAATTTTTGATTGGAGCGCGTCCCAGTTTGGAGCGTCGAGGGGGACTTTTCGCACGGGTAATGATTCCCCTGTTAATAGGGATTCGTCCACTGTGAGGTTGGTACTCCAAAGGAGAAGGGCATCGGCAGGGACGCGATCGCCTTCTGCTAATATCAACATATCTCCTCGTACTACGTCCCTACCCGCGATACGTTTTCGTTCCCCATCACGAATGACTAGGGCACGGGGACTTGATAAGTCTCTGAGGGCTTCAAGCGATCGCTCGGTTTTTTGCTCTTGATAGAGGGTAATACCCATAATAAAAAAGACAAAACCAAGCAGGATAAAGGCTTCTTGTACATCGCCTAAAACTAAGTAAATTACACCACAAGCAATTAATAAGAGAAAAATGGGCTCTTGCACCATTTCCCAAATAATGTCGAGGAAAGTGCGTTTATGACTGGAAGGGAGTTCGTTATAACCCTCTCGTTTCAATCTTTCTAGGACTTCTTTTTCGGAAAGTCCTCTAAAGGTTTGCGGATCTCGTGTGTTTTGCATGAAGTTTTTATGGGTGATTTTCTTTGACAATATTTCTTTTACATCTCATTACAGATCATAATCAAATTCTGGAAATTTTCTCCCTATTTTTATTAATTGGGATTTATTAGCAATAAACTCGAATTTATTTAAGATTTATTCGCAATAAGCTATAATAAAGGGAATTAGTTGAGCCAGAAACCGGGTTTATTCAATAATCGGGTTGAGTAAAATTAGTTGAGCCAGAAACCGGGTTTATTCAATAATCGGGTTGAGTAAAATTAGTCGAGGCAGAAACCCGGTTTCTTCAGGAGCATCCTATTTTTGTAAATAGGTAGTGGGTTGCCGTAGCCTGTGCGGAGCATCAGAGCGTCTTGCTCCGGGTGCTATCGGGCTAGGGAGCGAGACGCTCCCACTCCCCAAAAAAAAGCTTTTTACACTATCGGGATGCTCCCGTTTTTTTTCAGCCAAAATAAGTGGGTTGAGGAATAACTATATAACCGTTTTTTTCGTCTCCTAAGACTAAATTTTGCTCTAATCCCCAATACCACCAATGAGCTCCGATATAGGCACATATTAGACTATCTAGTTGATCTTCTAGGGCTTTTAATTCCCGTCCTTTTGTGGGCAATTCGGGAAGGTTTGAACCACAAAGGCACAGAGGGTTTTTCTCTGTGGGTTGGGGAGAATAGGAGAGGATGTTAAGAGAGGGGGTGAGCGTGGGTAATATCTGGATGATGTATTGGCGGAGTTTGTTTAATTCTAAGGCGCGATCGGCGAGTTTTCCTTTTTTGTATTTTAAGATTTTGTCTAGCTTAAATAAGTTAATCATCGCGGGATGGGGAAAGACTTCAATTTGATAACGTCCCAGTTTTTGTCTTTCTATTATTGGTGCGTGATTAAATCCTCTTTGTTGTAAGTCTAAACCTAGTTTTATGGTGTTTTGTGCAAAGGGACGGTTTAAGTTGGCTGGATAACATCCCGCGTGATATTTGCCAAAATGTTTATGGGCGAGTTTATCTGGGAGTCTCATTCCTGTTTGATTGTTGATAATAGTTGGTGCATCGATCGCGATCATTGCTCTTTGACTGGGGGAAAGGGCGCGATCGAGCCATTCTAATATTTTTGTGCGGGATTCTAAACGGGTTAATTCAATCAAATTTAATTGATTATTTTCCCAAGAAAGACAACATAAACCACTGGGACCAGACATCCAACCAAAATCAATGCCGATAAATTGCATCATAATAGTTGTCATCTCCCTAAAATTGAGTTATTCTTATGTTAACTCAATTCGCCAGTTAGACTAAAAAAAATGGAAGTCTATTTCCAAACTTCTCTAATATTCCA
>JBEDKD010000081.1:0-14172 GCA_041172365.1 Cyanobacteriota bacterium
AGCCAAAACAACAATATTTTGTAAGGTTAATGGGATACCCGGAGGACTCGATACAGATTGATTTTGAGGTTGTTTTGGGTTAGTTTGAGTTAAGAGTGCAGCCCCTTGATTTAGCTCTTGGCGTGTGGGAACAGTAACATTAGGTGAAAGCTCAGGGTTTGTAGCTCCCTTATCAGTTATTAATAATTGGTCAAGGGTGACTGGTAATTGACTATTAAAAAGAGAAAATAATGGACGATCTCCAGGGTTTATAGATTCGTTTTGCCCAGGGGGAGAAGACAATTGAGAAAAGACATTTTCCACATAATTACGCGATAAATTTTGATTGTTAATCGTCGTTTTATGAGTGGTTAAATCTGGGGAACTATTCGGTTTAATTACCGTCGAATGAGGATATTGAATAATTCCCATTTGAGAGTGTTGCTTTACCGGGGGAACTACTTGATTTCCTAAAGAAATTTGCGGACTGGGAGCCACATTTTGCACAGCCCCAGGTGACAAAAGAGAACCTTGAGAGTTAGCACCTGCCTTGAGTGTAGAAGGAGACTTAAAAACAACCGCAAGCACCGCGACAGTGCAGGAAGTTCCCAGCAGAATCAAACTATAGCGGAGCATCCAAAACCACTCAGGGACGAGGGGGAGTTCCTGTGGTGGGAGAGAGTTTTTTTCTGGCTGTTGTTCCATAACAGTTAAAAATAAATATGGGACTACCGCATTGAGGATCTTAAGTTAACCTTTGAAAAAGAGAACACAGAAGAGATGACAGAAAGATTTATTTATTCCGGGTTTATTGCGATTGCAAAGCTTTCACCGGATCGATTTGACTAGCTCGCAGAGCCGGGAGAAACCCCGCTCCCACGCCCACTAAAATAGCAGAACCCAAGGACAACGCGGCCGTAGTCACCTCAAATTTATAGGGTAACTTAAAAGTCTCAGCCACCACCACCGTTAACCCATGTACCGCGCCAATTGCGCTGATTCCCCCCAATAAACTCAATAGCACTGCTTCCAGAATAAATTGTAATAAAATATCTTGCTGCCTTGCCCCAATCGCGCGCCTCAAACCGATTTCCTTAGTCCGCTCCATCACAGACGCGATGCTAATATTGGCAATGCCAACCCCTCCCACTAACAGCGCAATAATCCCCACGGCCAACAGTGCTTGCGAAACCATTTCTAAGGTTTTCTGCTGTTCTACAATGTCTTCTACATTAGTGTAAGTCCCAAATTTTTTGCCAGGGAAACGCTGCTGCAACAGTTCCTCAGCCTGCTTTTTCAGAATATCAAGATATTTCATGTTGTAAGGGCGCATTCGGATGTTATAAATATTGCGGTAGCCCGTTAATGAAGCGTAAACTGATATAGGGATTAACAATAAACCTGTCGGTTTCTCTTCGCTGGTCTTAGTCGGAAGCACCCCAACTACTACATAAGGCCTCCTATCAACATAGATGCGCTCACCAATGGGATCAGCCTTCTGAAAAAGTTTATCAGCTAGAAATTGATCGATTACAACCACAGGTCGAAAATTCTCAAAATCCGCAGGGGTGAAAAACCTCCCTGCCAATAACCGCCGCCCCGAAGTCAGCAAAAAGTCTTGAGAAACAGCCATCATTATTGGATTGGGATTAGCCTGTTGAGTTTGAAATACTGTTTGAGGCTCACCCGCCCAATTGACTGTACTGATCGCCTGCAAACCACTCAGTCGTCCCTGCAAAAATTCTAAATCTTCCATCCTCAATTGAGCTGATTCGCCGCTTACAGAGTCCCAGTGGGGATACAATAGCACTTGAGGGGCATCCCGCTTTGCTAGTTGCTCGGAAATGACAGCACTGCTAATATTACTCACTTGCAAGGTCGCGTTAACTGCTGCTACCCCCATAAACACTCCTACAGTTGTTAAAGTGGAGCGCAAGGGGTTGCCCATGAGAGAATTGCAAGTGATGTTCAAGAGGTCAAATAGAGACAGAGACATAATCAAGAGAAGCTTAAAAGGGATTTGCTGATCATTTTGATGTTTTAGTTTTCAACTCTTCTTTAACTTTAACAGGCGTTCCTGGCTGGAGGGGAGAGTCTGGCGGGGGTTGCAGCACCTTGTCCCCTGGCCGCAGGCCCGAAGTTATTTCTACCTGCGTTAATCCTTCTAATCCCAGGGTGACAGGCCGTTTTTGAGCCTTGCCTTCCGCGTCCTCAATCCACACAAAAGGTTTAGACTCTGAGCGATCGATCACTTCTGTCCCCAAAACCACGACTTTCTGGCGTTGCTTCAAAACGATCTCGACACTCACCGCAGAACCCGGAATCAATGTACCCGTGGGTTTGTCAAGCTGCACGATCGCGGGCACTGCGGCTTGACTCCCTTGATTGTTAGAGCGACTATTTTGAGAGGCGTTTCCCTCCGCACTTGCCACGACAGACAAGCGCTGTACTCTACCGGCTAAGGGTTTGGCATTGGGGCCAATAATGCTCACGCGAGCTTCTTGGTTAAGCCTAACTTTGGCTGCATTGAGGGTAGAAAGCTGAAGTTTCACCACTTCTTGGGCGGGATCGCCGACAGTGAGTAAGTCATCTCCTCGCTTGATGCCGTCTCCAGCTTTGACCTTAATACTGAGGACTTTACCGTTAATAGGCGCAGCGATCGCGTAGTTTTGGAGTTTCTGCTTGGCTTCTCGGTACTCAATCTGCTTGAGGAGGAGATCGTGACTGGCTTTACTAAAGTCTAACTGAGCCTGTCGCAATGCCGACTCTGCGTTCAGGACTTGTTGGTTGCTGTTTACTGACGGCAAACTGTCTACAGGGCCTAACTGAGTGCGGCGGAGTTCCGCGGTGAGAGTGGTGACATCAGACTTAGCTTGTCGCAGTTCCGACTCGATAACGCGAACGCGCTCTTGAGTTTGTTTAACCTCTTGTGCTGGGATAAAACCTTTAGTAGCCAATTCCTCAAGACTCTTGAGTTCCTGCTGAACTGCTGTGAGTTTTTCCTGAGTTTCGGTGACTTTCTGGCGACTGCGCGCCAAGATCAATTCTTGTTTCTGAATGTCTAATTCCCATCTGGCTGTTCGATCGCGCTTGGCTTGATCGCGATCGTGGATCTGATCAGCTAATTCCTGTTTAACCAATGCCAGCATCTTCTCGGAGGCAACTACTTTCTCGCGGTTGCTTTCTACAGTGACTTGATTGGCTTCGATTTCTAACTGTTTCTTGTCGAGGCTAGTGAGTTGCTCTGGGTTACGGAGGGAGATTAGGCGTTGAGAGGTTCTGAGGCGATCGCCCACGGCCACCCATACCCGATCTACGGCTCCATCATCGGGAGATTTGATCGTTTGTTGGTCTCCCAGTTCCAAAGTACCACCCTCCTGAATAGTCTCTTCAATCGTGCCGAGATTGACACGGAGAACCCGCACCGCGATCAGTTCAGGGGGTCGATTTTGCCATAGGCCATAGGCGAATAAACTAGCCACACTGGCCGTTGCTAAAATTGTTGACCCTAGGAGCCATTTAAGGGCGGCTTTGAATGCTTTTTTCCTTTGCTTGTCTATCATTAACATAAGTGAATGATCAGACCGATATCTAAGCAGTCTGAGGTGATAAGGTGAACACAAGCATTTTCTCGCCAGAAGCACTCGTCTTCTACACCGTGCTTGAGATTTTCACTTCACACGGTTATCATAACTTATCCCTTTAGTTCTTTTGTGACAACAGTTTGAGCCGAATAATAGAAGTTTTACAACTTCATGGCACACGGTGGCATTGCCTTATACAGCGGAAACCGCGGTTATGAGGTACACCCACTTATCGTTCAATCCTCCTAGGGACAAGGCAATGCCGTGTCCCTACCGTGTTTCATAACAGCGGGAACTGCTGTAGTTTAACGTCAAGGGTTACGTTGTCGCCTCCGCACCTAGGGAGTAGGGCTTGCACCTACATAATTACTGTTGGCATAGTTAAAGTCCGAAGACATTACTGTGCATAGATTACAGGCTATTTGCCCCAAATATCACTCAAACGAATCGCACATTACTATTGATTATATTCTTATTCGGTGGTATCCTATTGACCCAAGTTAGTGTATTATGGTTAATGGAAAGACTAAATTGGCAGCATATCTCTCCTGGGTTTACTTTGGGTCTGATCTTAAGTGGCATTGCCTGATGTTTGGGTTAAGAGCCATAATAGACTAGGAGCCAATCCCCTAATTTTGTTCCAGAAAAAATGCGCTTTTTTTGAGGCAATTTTTCTGATGAATGGTGAAACAATTTCACAAATATCAATCTGAAATTATAAATTTACTAATAATGCTACAACGCGACATCTCTTTACCCCCAGAATTACGTTTAGCCAGCAAAAATAATTGGTGGGAAACCAAACCGCGTCCCATCCATCGTCCCCTAATTTTGATGTTGATCACGACGGTGTTGTTGAGTATCCACGTTTGCCGTTTAGCACAGCTACAATTGGTAGAAGGAAAACAACATCGCGATCGTGCGGAAAATAATCGTATTCGTCTCCTACCAGTTCCCTCTAATCGGGGTCAGATTTTAGATCGAAATGGAAAACCTTTAGCCGCCAATCATTTAACTCGTTCCGTCTATTTGTCGCCAAGAGAACATTCCAGAGAAAAGTGGAAAACCATCGCACAAAAGTTAAGTGTTATTCTGAAAATCCCCGCGCAAGATATTTTGACCAAGATAGAAAATGCGGGATACACATCCTATCGTTCTATCAGAATTGCCCAATCTATTCCCCAAGAAGCTTTTGTTTCACTCGGAGAACTGGAAACAGAAGTGAAAGGGGTAAAAGTGCAAACCGAAACAAATCGTTATTATCCCAATGGCGAATTAGCTTCTCACATCATCGGATACATTGGAGAAGCAACGGAAGCGGATCTGAAAAAGAACCCTCAATATCCGATGGGAATGATTGTGGGACAGATGGGGATTGAATCCAGTGCCAATCAGTTATTAGCGGGACGTTGGGGTGAAAGTTTAATTGAAGTCAATGCCCAAAATCAAGAATTACGCAAGCTTAAAGAAAATCCGCCCCAAGGTGGTGCAAATGTCTATTTAACCCTTGATATTGATCTTCAGAAAACCGCGGAAAAAGCATTGGGCGATCGCCGGGGATCAGTAGTCGCGTTAGATGTGAAAACAGGGGGAGTCTTAGTTTTAGCCAGTCGTCCGGGTTTTGACCCTAACATCTTTACGCGTAAAGTGACACAAAAAGAATGGGAGCGACTTCAAGGGGAGGACAAACCCTTTTTGAATCGTGCCATGCAGGGTTATCCGCCAGGGAGTATCTTTAAAATTGTCACCACCGCAGCCGCGATCGAGTCCGGCAAATTTTCCACAGACTCATTAGTAGGGACAGCCTCCTCGATCACAGTGGGCGGTATTCAATTTAATGAACATGGTGGCGGTTATGGTTTGATCAGTTTTCGTGAGGCCCTTACCTACAGTAGTAATACCTTTTATTATCAAGTTGGTCTTACCACCGGTCCTGATGCCATTGCCAAATGGGGACGTTTGATGGGCATTGGGAACCTCACTGATTTCAAGTTATTAGGTTTAAGTGGCGGGGAGCATGGTTTTATTCCCACTCCCAAGGAAAAAGAAGATTTGTATAAGGAACCTTGGTACGCGGGGGATACGGTGACAATGGCGATCGGTCAAGGTTTAGTCTTAGTCCCCCCTTTAGAGGCCGCGGTGATGGTTGCCGCGATCGCGAATGGAGGCTACCGAGTCAAGCCTCATTTGTTGAATAGTCAAACAAATACTTCAGCAACAAAACCTGTGGCAACGGGCATAAAACCCAATACCATTGCCATCATTCGCGAAGGACTAATCGGTGTAGTACAGTCGGGTACGGCAGCTAGAGTCCTCAATGATGGTTCCATTCCCTTAACAGGTGGGAAAACAGGTACTTCCGAAGTGATGGGACAAAAAGACCACTCCTGGTATGTCGCCTTTGGCCCGGCAGATAAACCCGAAATCGCGATCGCGGTGATCGTGGAAAATGGAGGTTTTGGAGCCGAAGCCGCCGCCCCAATAGCCAAACAAATATTCCAAACTTACTTTAGTAAAAAACCAAAGTAGGAGCGACAAAGTGATCAGAAAAGAAAGGAAAAAAAATTGATAATTGATCACTATAGTGCTATGATTAATCCCAGTAAAATTTTTGGGGCTGTGGCTCAGATGGATAGAGCAAGCGCCTCCTGAAAGATCGGGCACCCTGTCAGGAAACTACGGGAGTGAATGTGGTCAAACTCAAGGAAGCCTAAGTCTGATCACAGATATGGTAATCTTGAGCCAAGCTCTCCTGTAATCCCAGGAGAGAAGGTGCAGAGACTGGTTTTTTGGAGTGATTAATTGCTCTCCTCAAACATAACGGCCACCACCTAAAGACCCATTCAGTCTATGGTGAAGGAATAGTCCAGAGAGTGGGGAAACTCACACAAATCTGAAGCGCTAGGTCGCCGGTTCAAATCCGGCCAGTCCCGTTAAAAGCAATCAAAAAGTAGAGTGGAAATAGCTCCACCTACTAATTTTGGTTGAAAACGAAAAAGACCTTAAGGAATCGAAATAAAATAACTTGACTAAGGGTTTAGTCGTTTCCCCCATAGTCTCCCGAAAGCAGGCAAGATGCCAGGACTACTGTATTAAACCTTCCTTCCTAAAATCTTTCACCGAGTAAACGTTGGCGCACACTTTCGGCAATTTTCTGCCCCAAATATTCAGGAATTAAGCTCTCATTAGGACCTAACAAATATAAAATTAAACGTGTACGTCCTCGCCAGACAAGTAAATTAGCATTAACAACTAATAAATCCTCTTGCCAGATAGCATACATCACCTTATAAAATAATCCGGGTTGGTTGTCAGCCTCAATTAAGAGAGCCGGCAAATGAAATACGGGGTCAACATAAAATTCTGTTGCCACATCCTCTAAACCCGCGTCCAGATTAAATTCGACCGCGAGCATCTCTTCCACTTCAAAATGTCCTGCTAAAGCCTCTCGAATCGCACGACAGACATTTTCCGCGGTTTTATCCGTTAAAACCTTGCCGCCGCGGGAAAGTACCAACTTAATAAAAACCAACATAGGCGGATAAATTTGTCCATAGAGACTAAGACTATGAATTGTCAATCCATAGGCCGCGAGGACCCCAAAAATATCACTGAGAAGAAACGATTGATTGCGGTAACCAAAATGTAAAGCACTTTTGCTACCCTCGGGTTTAATCTCAATCACCGCTTGCCGACTTTTGTAAAGCTGATAGGCTAATTTCAGGTTTTGCATTTGGATCTCAGAGCTAACAAATTGCTCATAAAACTGGGGAAACGCTCGATTAAAGCGCTTAAGGAGTTCCAATGTTGATTGTTTTAAACCCGGAGCCATAATTGAGGGGAACGAAGGGAATATATATTATCGAATAAGTTATCTAATTCGTGTTTTAGAATAAGCACAAATACCTAACAAAAAACATGAGTTCAAAAAGGGACGCGATAACAACAACGAACCTGAATAACTCAACGAGAATGTAGGTGCGGTTAGTATCAGAGAAAGCCTGGTCTCATCACGGAAGCACCGCGGGGTTGGGATGACCCATCGGGACTCCAGTGACACTCAATCCCGAAAACGGGGTGAGGAAGAAGTTTATGCTGATAGCCTAAATTAGCACAGATTGGGGAAGACAGATGAATCAGGAAGTTGAAAAAAAACAGAGAGTTTCGTGACTCAAGTGTGCTAGACTTTGACGAAATTGGCCAAAACCAAGTCGTCTTCTATTACGTTAACCACGCCTGCATGGGTTTTTGGAAAAACTTATTTAGCGGTTCTGATTCAACCTCAAGTTCTCAAACTGTTGAATATGAGGAGTATATCCCTTTTGAGGTGAGTGAGGCCTTTTCCCAATCCTCTCGTCAATCCACACCAGGGAAAAGTCGTGTCTTTTTCAGTACAGATCGCGACCTAGATCTCTATGAGCTTGAGGAACTCTGTAGTGCTGTCGGGTGGTCTCGACGCCCCTTGCGAAAGGTGAAAAAAGCACTCCAGTATAGTTTTCTGGTCGTTTCGATCTGGGAGATGCGAGGCCCCCAACGACGGTTGGTTGGTTTCGCCAGAGCAACATCAGACCATGCTTTTAATGCAACACTCTGGGATGTGGTCGTTCACCCTGACTATCAGGGAAAAGGTCTTGGTAAGGCTTTGATGAAGTATGTCATTAAAAAACTCCGCGCGGAAGATATTAGTAACATTACTCTCTTTGCTGATCCTCATGTTGTGGACTTTTACCGGAATTTAGGGTTTCTTTCTGATCCCGAAGGGATCAAGGGAATGTTTTGGTATCCTGATTAAGGAGACTCCGGGCGGGGGACTTTGACCTCGGCATTATCGTCTATAGACCATGCTCTCTCGGTTACGTGACTATCTCTCTAAAATTTGTGGGCCAAACTCACCAAATAAGCTTGACAAAAGGATCATTCTATGCGTCAATAGGGATATAATAGATAAAACCGGGATGTAGCGCAGCTTGGTAGCGCGCCTGCTTTGGGAGCAGGATGCCGCAGGTTCAAATCCTGTCATCCCGATTCTGCTTTAGAATAAACTGTATATATTACTGATAGAGATATCCCCTCCCATAACTCCTCAAGATAAACTCTTACAGAATAACTGGGGGTTCCTTAAAAGGGGAGTTCTATGGGTATTCAAGAATTACATCGAACTTTTGACAGCACGATGTCCACTATTTTTCAAGTGTTATGGAGCAGCATTAAGTTATGAAATCTTTTGTTCGTTGGGCCGCGGTGTTGGGAATTGTGACGAGCTCTTGGATCGGACCTTCTTTGGCTGGTAAGATGTCTGCTTTGGCTTTACCGGAACAACAAGTTTTGGAAAAACTCAAAGGTGTTCCTGTTTTTACTATCACTGATGCACAAGGCTCTCCTCTCATTGCTTCTGTGACGGGTAAGGATCAAAAACCCGCGTCGGTGGCTGGTGTTTTTATTAGTCATAAGGATGCACAGGATTTTATTGTGCAATTGAAATCGAAAAATCCTCAGTTAGGCGGTTCGGTGCGGGTGTGGACGGCTTCTCTGGGTGAAGTTTATAAGATGAGTCAGCTGAGTAAGGGTAAACCTCAAGAACTTCAATTTGCTTATGTCCCTACCTCTAAGGAGGTAGAATCGGCAAAGACTGTATTGCAACAAAGTGGCAAAAAGCCCAATGAGTTTAATGGTGTGCCTCTGTTTTTGGCGCGCGGTGGGCCTGATAATGGCTATTTGACAATTCAACAGGGGCAAGAGCAAGCTGTTCCTATCTTTTTTAATAAGGAAGATTTACAGGCTATGTTGGAGCGTTTTAAGCAGCAACAGCCTAATATTGCTTCTTCGATCAAGATTGAGGTTGTTAATCTCGAAGGGGTTCTGGAAGCGTTACGGACTGATAATGATCCTTTTTTAACCAAGATTCTTTTGATTCCTTCGCGTGAGTCTATGGAATATGTGAAATCGCAGCAACCTCCACAGGTTCAACCTAAACCTTAATGTAAGGAAGACGGAAGACGGAAGACGGAAGAAGGGAGACGGAAGACGGAAGAAGGGAGAAGGGAGAAGGGAGAAGGAAGAAGGAAGAAGGAAGAAGGAAGAAGCGCGATATCATTTTTCAGATGATTTCATGTGATTCTTTGAAGCCCGAAACCTGATTGTTTGTGCCTTTGGTAGTGCGTGTTTCCTCGTGTAGTTGCACTAATCGCGCGCGTCCTCGCGTACTTGATTTCCTATCATCATTTTGGTGAAATGGTAAGTTAAGACGCATTTAAACCCAATAAAGTAGGACAAGCATCCTGCCGAGCACAGGCAGGATGCCTGTGTTACTAATCGGAATTTTAAATGGGTAAGAGCTTATCAGTTGTTATCACCCGGATTTCACTTGTTAATAAATTTCTACCCAAAGCTAGACAAAACTAGGCAAAATATCCTGATATAGAGCCATAAATTTCCCAACATTGTCAGTTTCAAATAAGTTGAAATTTGCCTAGATTTGGGTAATTTTGGGTAAGTTTTATCGAAGGCAAAGATGACTGATCATGTTATATCTGGGATGGAGTTTTGGTTGTGGTATCGACAAGCGCAAGTTGATACTCGACAAGCTGATGTCTCTGTTTCTGAGTTGGATTGGTTGCTGCAAGGATTATTGGGTTTTGATGCTCTAACTTTGCGGCTTCAGTCTTTTAAAGATTTATCAAGTCTTAAGCTTTCTCTTTCACTGTCGGAGTTAACGGAACTTTGGATGCAACGTCTTCATGATCGCGTTCCGGTTCAATATTTATTAGGAAGGGTAGAGTGGCGTAATTTTTCTCTGGTGGTTTCTCCTGATGTACTTATTCCTCGTCCCGAAACGGAATTAATGATTGATATTGCTTTAGAGGCTTCTCGACTACAGACTAATTTATCTTCTTGTGATTGGGTTGATTTGGGTACGGGGAGTGGCGCGATCGCGTTAGGATTGGGGGAAGTTTTTCCACAAGGGTTGATTCATGCTGTGGATGTGAGTGCTGAGGGGTTAGCGATCGCGTGTCTTAATCGTGACAATTTAGGATTTACCGACAGAATTAAATTCTATCAAGGGCGATGGTGGGAACCCTTAACACATCTCAAAGGTAAAGTGAGAGGGATGTTATCAAATCCCCCCTATATTCCTCGTGAGGTGATATCAACTTTACAACCGGAAGTCGCGCACCATGAACCCCTTTTAGCATTAGATGGGGGAGATGATGGTTTAGAGAGTATTCGTTATTTAGTAGAAACGGCTCCTGATTATTTACCATCGGGGGGACTATGGTTAATTGAAATGATGGCGGGACAAGGGGAGGATGTCGCGAAATTGTTATACAATCAAGGGAGTTATGGTCAAATTAAGATATTGTCTGATTTAGCCGGTTTTGATCGATTCGCGATCGCGTATCGAATTTAAGTCGGTGAGCCATATTAAACGTAAAATCAGGTACGCAGAAACGTGATTTCTGGTGATCTTGTTCCCTTGACAAGAAACCCAGTTTATGAGTTTTTTCTTAGGTCGTTCATCTAAAATCCCCATGCCTCAAGTATCAATAGAGACTCTAGTTAAAGGAGTTGTTTCAGGAGAATCTATTATCAGTTTTCCGACGGATACGGTACCCGCGTTGGCGGTACGTCCCGATCGTGGGGAGTTAATTTATATCACAAAACAAAGGTGTCACGATAAACCGTTAATTTTAATGGGTTCCCAACCAGAGGAGCTTTGGCCCTATGTTAAGGGTACTGCCCAAGAGTTTGAGAAATGGCAAGAGGTAGTGAGGAATTATTGGCCCGGCGCGTTAACTTTGGTATTACCCGCGTCGGAAAAAGTCCCCGTAGAAATGAATCCCTTAGATCCTACGACTATAGGCATCCGAGTCCCTAATTGGCCCATCGCCCAAGAAATTTTGGCCGATTCGGGGCCCTTGGCGACGACGAGCGCGAATCTATCGGGACAAGCCCCTTTAGAGACTTTGGCTGAGATTGAGACACAATTTCCTCAAGTGCTTACCCTTGCTACTTCTGAATGGAAAATCCCCAATATGAAGAGGAAGATTCCCTCAACAGTGGCAAAATGGACTGGGATAGATTGGGTAATCTTGCGACAAGGCACGGTAAAGTTAATATGAATCGGGGTATTAAAAGAAAATTATGACGCTGATGGGCTGGAGCGAATGGCTATATCTGGGGTTAGGGCTAGGATTGGGTGCGACAAGTAGTTGGTTATGGCGTGGAAAACAAGCCCCAACCACTAATAACTCCTCTTCTAACTCTGACGCGCAAGACTCTTATGAGCGCGATTTACAAACCGTCGTCAATCAACGCTCGCAAATTCAATTGGCTTATTATCAAGCCCTGGAAATGAGTCAGTTTAAGGCAGGTTTTTTGGCTCGGACTTCCCATGAATTGCGATCGCCTCTTAATAGTCTGATTGGCTCTCTGCAATTGGTTATTGCTAATTTATGTGAAAGCCCCAATGAAGAACGGGCATTTATCCAACAAGCCCATGATGGAGCTCTAAAATTGATGGAATTAATTGATGAAATTATTGATGTTTCCAAGATAGAACAGGGCACGGAAAAGATGAATATTCAGTCGTTTCCGTTAATCAATATTTTTGAAGAAGTGGAGAAGTTAACTATACTCCAAGCGAAAAATCGGGGGGTGCATTTAGAGATATCACGTCCCGATCCTGATATTTTTGTGTTGGCGGATTTGCCCCGTTTTCGTCAGGTTTTAGTCAATTTGATTGATCACGCGATCGCGCAGATGGATGAGGGCATTATTCAGGTTTCGGCTCATGCTTCTCCTGAGTCTGAATCGGTAAATATTTGGTTAGATGATCAACGTCCTATTGGAGCTTGGAGTGAATCTTGGGATTTACTCAATCATCAATTAGAAAAGTTTAAGCCGAACAACGATCATTTTAATCATAATTCGGAATTGTCACCCGGAATGCGTTTATTGATGAATCAAACTATTTTGGAATTAATGAAGGGACGTTTAGAGGTTTTGGCGTTTCCTTCGGAATCTGATGATTTTAATTTTACTCGCACTCAATGTTCTATTCCTTTGGGGAATAATGACAAGGGCAATTACACAATTACAAAACCAATGTCATAAATTACAAGGTGAAATCGTCATTACTGTGTAAAGACCAAAGCTGTAATGATAATTGTAATTACACGATTACAGGGTAAGATGGTGATGACATGGGACTTACCCAAAGAAGCCTGGTTTTTCTGAAAAATCGTCGGTTTGGAAACTAGAATATCTACACAGAAACCCTGTTTCGATAGTACGCACCAACAATAACTTAGATTACTTAAATGAATCAAGACTTACCAATATAAGTCCCCCGAAAAGGTTTGGCTATAGTCATTCCAAATAAAAATGAGACGCGTTAAATCTAGCTTCTTCTTACTGTGACTGTTTTTTTAATTTCTCAATATACGTTGAAATGACTATAATTCGTAGGTTGGGTTGAGCTGTGCGAAACCCAACATATCGGGACTTAGACAAAAAACTAGGGAAAAAAGGGTACAAAGCCTTTTTTAGTATTTTTACCCCGAACAAAGTTAAAGCCTTGTCTTGTATGGGGTTGAGGTGATTTTACCCCGGTTGAGGTATTTTTGTTGCCCAAGCTTGGGTTTCAACCCTATTAACCACGAAAACTTGTCTAACTCCCCCGATATATGAAACCCAACATATTCCTTGGGTTTCGCTACGCTCAACCCAACCTACTAGCACTACAAAATACGTTGAAATGACTATAAAATTCTGGGTATTGATATTACGTTATTCGTTTAACATTACAATGCACCAATACCAAAGATACCATGCTTAACTATGCTTTCTCGAATGAACCACAAAGGGCAAAAAATCTCAATTTTTCCTATAAAAAACTCTTGTTTTAAGGATGAATTTGACTTAAAATCATCCTTAAACGATCATAATCATCCCGTAATAATACACTTAAATTGCGTCCCGCTTCTACTAACCAGGCGCGATCGGCTTTTTTTAACTGATAAACTCCACGAATCACAGCAGCAATTAAAGGATCGACGGGAGCGTTCATTATCCCCAATAATGTCCGTAAAAAATCATGTTTTTCACTAAATAAAATAATATCCTCCGGTTCACAACGATAAACAGCTTGATGAATTTGAGGAGGACGAGGGGGAATATATTGATAAAATTTACCTCGTTTATCTTGAGAACCATTCAAGGTTTCCGGCATGACTTCAAACCCGACAATCACAGCCCTAAATTCCGTTTTTAACATAGAAAAAATTTGGGGTTGTTGTTCCTTTAAATCCTGTAAAGATAAACCTAAAGCCCTCGCCCGATGTACCGAATCAATTGGTGTCGTCGTCGCATAATAAACGATCGCGTAAATTTGATATCCCGAATCCTCATCGATCGCTTTTACCCAACACCCAAAGGGCGGCATTTCGGGAAATTTTAGATCATCAGGTTCTAAACATTGGGCTAAAAATTCCGTTGTTGATGTCTCAATCACTTCGGCAAAATGATTATAATCGCGATCCTCTGCGGCAAATTGAGGTAAAGGTAAACGCATAAGGGGAATGGGTAATAGGGGATTGGGGATTGGGGA
>JBEDKD010000082.1:0-11171 GCA_041172365.1 Cyanobacteriota bacterium
AAACAATTCTGGATTTGGTATCTCATGTAAAATAGGGTTTACCCTATCCCACTGTTGAGACCAATCAGACCACCGACGATCTAAATAATTCAAATCCAGACGTTCTCGCGATCGCAATCGAATAGGATACTCAACACCTAAAGTAGTTTTATCCTCAAAAACTTCCCAGCGATCAATCTCGGTACACATTAAATCACTGGGTAAGAAAACTTCAATCGTCAAGTGATATTTTTTACCTCTCAGACATCTTAGAGATTTTATGATAAATTTGTTAACCTGTTCTGGAATTTGATTAAATTTACAGAAAACTCCCTGTTGTGTTTCATTTCCATCATCGAGGAGAGATTGAAACCTCGATGGGTCATCTACTACTGAGTTATCGAGAATCAACCAAGCATTTAATAAAAGTTCCTTAGTATTATCAGATTTATTAACGGTGACAATTAAATATGATTCTAGGGTTTTGTTAATCTTCGCAATGGGCTGTTTTTCTATTTTAAATAAATCACTCAATTTACCGCGAATTGCTGGCGGTAAACCTTCATCTTGAATCAGACGGTTAAAAAACTCAGGTAATCTTCTATATTGTGTTAATGTTGGTATTATGCTTGTAATGTTATTACCCTCTAAGTTCCACAGGCCCGCATCTACAGGTAAGGAGTCTCGGTAAGCCTGTTCAATACTTTCATTAATTTTTTTATCCTCTCCCAGAGCACAAAACCAAAACCAATCTGAAGGACTAAGAGATTGAGAAATATCTTGAAAAATATCTCCTAATAACAACCCTCGCCAAGTCACGGGTTTTACTGTCGGATTTTGACAAATCACAGGCAACCAAGACGCACAGGGATATTCATTTTCTAACCCCTCTAATTGTTCCCGTGCTTCCCTCACCGCAATATATAAAGATTTGCCACTAGAAAAGGCCTCGATAAAATTTCTCAGAAATTCTTGAGCAACGAAATCGGGAATAGGTGCTCGCATTACAATCATTTGGGGGATGTGTAATTCTGCCAAATCCCATGCAATTCCTAACCCATCGCAGGAGTTAAAAATCGCTAACTGTAACCCGCGTTCGATCGCTTTTTTTAGAGCTGACTTTAAATCTGGTATGGTTAAAATATCATTAATAGTGATATACATTTTCCCAGTAGTAGCATCAGGGTTACTGCTACTATGTCCGGCAAAAAATAAAATATCCCAGCCCGGTTTTTCCCAAAGTTTTTTAGTGAATTCTGGCAGTGTAGGTTTCTCTAAAAATATCGGTTCAGCATCGGTTAACTTCTCCCAAAACTGTTTATCGGGATCAGTGTCAATCGGAATACTTGTGTTAGGGTGGGCACATTCCCCCAAAATCCCTAATACCCTCACTTTGGCTTTAGGTTGCACTAATTGAGGGGGGCGTTCATTATTGGGTAAACTAATAGCAACTTCAGCCTTAGTGTAATCCTCAAACCAGTCCCACTGACACCAAGGCAGTCGCCGCAATGTCGGCTCTTCCGTCTGAATAATCATCTGCACAGTGTCATCAGATTGCAACTGTTGTAGTAACCTTTCTTTAATGGGGCGAAATGTCTCTGAGTTGAGCCAATCATTTAATGTTTTAATTAATTTCAATGCCGATGTGTTCACCCCATCAATAAAATCTTGAGGAGAACTCTTTTGTATTTTTCCTTCTTTTTTCTCTTTGAGAGTAGGCAGCTTGGTTTGTCTGCCGTAGATGAATTCATAATACTCCAATTTCCACTCATCATATAATAAGGGCAGTTGGGGTTCATCAGGAAGGTTGCCATCGAGGGAGGCAGGGAAGGGAGCACCTTCTTCCCCAATATACAAAGTCACTGGAAACCCCTGATCAAAACTGCCTTTGCCGATTTTAATAACTACCAACTTGCCCATAGCCATAGCCTTGTAATGTTAATGTGTGCGTCGCCGATCGCGCTAATTGAGGTCTATCAAGAAAAGACTTCGAGACTTCACCTCCAATTATTATCACCGAATCGGACACCCATAATCATATCTGCGTTTATCTGCGTTTATCTGCGGTTTCATCAAAAAAACAATATGTCACCAAATCAACCCTAAAGCCTGATTAATAATACCCTCTCTGTCAACCAAATTTTCCAATGATATCCCCTTTAAGTAAAAGGGTTTTCAGTTCGAGTAATTCTTCCATAAAACCAATTGATTCTAATCATGGTTAAGCACTATTATAACTTATATAGCAATTTTAAATGAGATGTAAATGCAGGGCTCAGAACCCGTCACAGGCAAGATGCCTGTGCCACAAGTTTTACTTCTGAAATGGAAACACTATATATAGCAATCCTAAATAGGTTGTGAGAGTTTTCCCTGTGCCAGTATCTTGCTCGTTTGCGCCGAAACCATTCCCCAGCGATACGCTCTGATGCTCCCCACAGGCTACGCCAACCCACTACCAATTTACTTTGAGGAGATGCTCCCATTGGGCCTTTCTTCCCCTTCCCCTATCACCAATCACCAGTCCCCAAGCCCCAATTCCCATCTTTGCAAATCTTATCTTTTTCACAAGTTTTCCCCAGAAATTCCACAGAGTTTCCACAGGGTTATCAGGGTTTTTCCACAGATTATACAGAGTTTTCCACAGATGTTAACGCGAAGATTACCACTTGATAATTAACTGGGGATTTCCCTCTTCCCCTCTCTTCCTCTCTTAATAAGACCCAATTGTGTAAAGATTTGTCAAAAAAATTACCCTCAAACCCCTATTCTCTCGTAAATATTATTTCTTTCTAAAGGTCTTTGTAACATTTCGTCACATTGACAAACCTACCCCCTCATAGAACACAATAAAGTAACTAGGTTTGAAGGATAGGAAAATGAAAAAAACAAATACAAAATGGAAAACAGGAAAAGTCGCGATCAGTGAGAGTTGAGAAGATACCTGTCGCATCCCAGCAAACATTCCATTATTCCTTCTTCCTTGTTCCTTTTTCCTTCTGTTATTGGAGAGAATAAAATGATCAACTCAACAGTAAGTATATTGGCCGAAATTCCTGAAACGCTCCATGAGTCCCTCGCGAATTACCTAGAGACGCATCCCGACTGGGATCAGGATCGAGTATTTGCCGCGGCATTGTCCCTGTTTTTATTGCAAAATGGCGAAAATGGTACTCCAGATTCTTCACGCTTGTATCGTCAAGCAGCGCGAGTCTATCTGGAAACTTTGTTTCAAAATCAACCTCATGTTGGTTCCAGTTACTAAGTCAAAAAACGCGTAATGGGTAATAGGTAATGGGTAATAGGTAATAGGTGTTAATTATTCATCTAAAACCTAAAACCTGATACCTAAAACCTAAAATTTCAAACTCGACACATCAAGAAAAGGAGTGAAAAATGACAGTACAATTAAAGGTCCCTTCGATGGTTTGTTCTAGCTGTGTTAACAGTGTGACAAATGCTTTGAAAAGGCTGGAAGAGGATGCTCATGTTAATATTGATTTAGAGAATAAAATCGTCTGCATTGATGGGAAATCCTCTGAAGATGCTATTAAAAATGCCATTCGCGCGATCGGTCATATTGTTGATTAATCTTTGCCATTATTCTAGGATGGGTAAGTCGCGATGATTATTTCCCTCAAAAACACAGTGATAAAATATCCGACTTACTCACCGCAAAGCACAGTATAATAACAATTTTTCCCAGTAATCTTACAGGGAAAAACGAGTCTCTGTTTTGTCATCTCATTGTGCTATTTTAGGTGTTTTTTTTAATCCTATAGCCAGTCGAAATCATCCCTATTTGTAGGGGTAGCGCCCCCGTGCCTACCCCTGAGCAATCCCAGGGCAACCATGAGCAATCCCAGGGCAACCACGGGGGGATTGCCCCTACCTTAGAGGAAAGAAAAGAGAGAGAAAGTCAATAGGGAAAATGTGTAGGGATGATTTAAAATTCTTCTTCGTCAAGGTGCTCCGTAACAGCCCGATATAAGTCGAGCACATGACTATCTAAAAGACGATAAAATACCTGTCGTCCCTGTTTGCGATAAGTGACTAAACGCATTCCCCGTAGGGCTCGTAATTGATGGGAGACGGCTGATTCACTCATCTCTAATGCCGCGGCTAAATCACAAACACAAAGTTCTTCATTTTTGGCTAATACAGATAATAACCGTAAACGGTTGGGATCTCCTAATAGACTAAAAAATTCTGCCATCCTTTGTGCTTTTAAGGGGTTGAGCACTTGGCTTTGAATGTCGTTAATATACTTAATATCGACTTGATGGGGACTGGCGCAAGTTAGTGTCTCTGTTTTTTCCGATTTCACTGGGGTTTTATTAATAGAAGGATTGGGTGACATTCTCGACAAATTACTGTTCAATGGTATTCTCTTATTTTAGACTAACTAAGCTAAAGAAATCGCAATGGTTTACTTATCTGTCACGATCCTCTCGAAGTAGTTTTGTACTATCTAGTATTCCGTCAATTATCGGACGAGATTCTCGACGATTACGAATTTTTGTTAAGATTTGGAGGACTTTATTTTTTTCTTCACTCACATTCGCCATAACTAACTTAACCTCTTTATCCCTATTATTAACCAGTCTAGCATAAAATACGCACTCCAACCAAAAAAACCTGGTTTCTGGTGCTTATTTGTGGAGATCAATGACTATTTTTTGTCAAGAAACGGGGTTTCTGCCTATTTTCAATTTTTTGGTAAAGCTTGCCAAAATGGTTTTTCTTCTCCTGGGCGAGTGGTGTTAATTGCCGAATAGGTATTTCCCTTGAGTTCGTGATAATATTTATCGTCTAAGAAATTGACTGTCACTCCTGATTTTGCGAGAAGTTGACGCATTTTTTCTTGGGTGTAATCTTGTCCTTCAATCAATGCTCCCCGTGGGTTGGAAATCAGTAATTGTCCATTGATAAAAACAGCATTGACTAAGTTTGGCCACCAGGCATAACCACTATAACCAAACATTACGGGTACTTGAATGATTTGCTCATCACTTAATTGAAATTCTCGTTTTAATTTGACTATTAAGGGATTGATTTTTGTTCGCTGTAAATATTGATTATGCAAAATCAAGGCTTTATTATTTAAAGCATTTTTTACTGTTGTTTCTGTACTTAATTCTCGATTTATTGTGGCTTCACTATAGCCATTTTTTTCTAATTCTTCTAATAGCTTAATCCCTGCTTCTGGACTGACAATAAGCATTAATGGTTTCCCTGATTGACTGGGAATAAAATTGATAATTTCATCAACATGGCCCATGAGTAACCAAGAGGTATCTATATCGACGGGAGGGCCTTGTATTTGTTGCGCGTTGATAAAATCTATGATTTCGGGATTAAAGGTTGTTGTGCCTGAATTGCCATAATAAACTCGTCCCATTGGGTAATTTGGTAGGGGGGGAGTGATTTGTAAATTACCAAATTCATCCATACTTTGATTTAATAAATCAAGCGATCGCGCTTTTCCTTTAGTAAACCAACCGAATTCACGATTCATTAAGGATTTAGCATAATTATCCTGACTATCATTGTCATTTTGATGAGCTTTACTGAGGGCGACATTAATATTTTTAATCCCTTCGGGTGTGGGAAATTGTACATAACCGATCGCGCTGTCATCTTGGAGGAAAGGGGAACCCCCCGGAAGGATTTTTAATTGCGCTCCAGTAGTTTCGACAATGGATTTAACTTGCTCTACAAAGGCTTGATTAACATCACCGCGATCGCTGACATAAACTTCTTTAACGGGTTTGGTATTGGGTGACATGAGCCAAGGTGTCACACCAATTTGAATCGTATCAGAGGCTTTTTCTTTACCATTTTTAATCGCGACAGCCTTTAATGCCATAATACCATTCCAATTACGATCGCGATATTGTTTAGCCTCAACCCCTAAGATAATCTCACGAGAAAACTCCAATGGTTTTTTCCCTGAAATATCAACAATTTGCCAACCATCATCGGTTTTCTGAAAAACATTTACATAAGGAAGAGAGACGCGATCGGCTACTAAATAAATTTGAGAGCCTGTAAAATCCTCGGTTAACTTTAATTGTACTTTGGCTAAATTTTCCGCGGCGCGATGCCCGAAGGGTTCAGCGAAGCTATCGTTATTCACCTTTTGATCTTGCCAATCGGGTTTCCCATTCCGATCATCATCCACATTATTAAACAACATTAAAGCACCTTGTTCAAAGGTCCATTGTTCCCGTCCTTCCACATCTTTCTCATTAATAATACCATCTCGGTTACTATCTGCCAAAAAAGAAAATCCTGATGGTTGTGCCACAGATTTTTTCGGAAAATTTTTCATTTTTTGAGACACTTTCTTTTCTGGGGTTTTACCTGTTTTTTCTTCAGCGGAACGAGCAATTTTATATTGATAATTAATCTGGGTTAAATTGCCTTGATAATCAATAATTTTTTCAATAGCTTTATCGGATAAAAAAGTACCTTGGGGAATTTGATGGAGAGTATCGATCGCGTTTTGCCATAATTTTTGGGACTCTTGCCAAAGTTCTGAATCTGGATTAGGTTTCGTCCCTAAGTGAGCCGCGTCATTAGCAAATTTCATGCCTTTTTGCCAAATTTGATTAGCCTCTTCTTCGACTAAAACTTGTGCTTCTACTCGGCGCAGATTGGCGACTAATTGATCATATTTCTGACGTTGTAATTGATATTGCCAAGACTCCTTAGCTGCCCCAAATGCGGGAAAATCAGCAAATTTTTTCAGCTCTGCACGGAGCCGATCGCGTAATTTATAAAGTTCCGCGACGGATGTTACCTTTTCAGGCGAATCTGACAAAGAAAACTCTTGTAATACTGGCATTGGGGTAGATTGAGCTACCGCGGCAGATGGGTAAATCGGTATGAAGATCACTCCGATCACTACGCCAAATGTATTGATAATCGCGATCGCGACATAGCGAATCCAGCCCATTAGTTTCACCTCATACCGTCCCCCCTATTCTACCAATCTTTGTGTCAAGAAGGAAGAAGGAAGAAGGAAGAAGGAAGAAGGAAGAGGGAAGAGGGAAGAGGGAAGAAGGAAGAAGGAAGAAGGAAGAAGGGGAAGAGGGGGAAGTGGGTTAACAATTACCGATTACCAATGACTGAAAAAGGAGTTGGCAATCATTGGTGTCAACTTAAGCCGAAATCAGCCAGGGACTTAAGTAAGAGTCTAATAGCTAAAGTCCTCTAAAGAGGACTGAATAACTGATTATAATATCTCGACACGAAACTAACAGAAACACTAAGAATTGAGTTTTTTTGAATTAGGATGTGAAGGATTTTTCCTCATTGCTTTAAGTTCCCGTACCGAATTAATTACCAAGTTTTTACTTGCTATATTAATGTTTCCACCACGATCAATTGTCTAATTTATTGGGTACAATTATTTATTAGTCCTCTTCAGAGGACTTTAGCTTTTAGGCAGGGGTTTTAACCCCTGACTGACTGATGGACTAAGGGTTTTACCTTAAGTTGACACCAATGGTGGGCAATGCCCACCTTACTGATAGAAAAGTTAGGAAACTTTCGGTCCTAAACCAACAGCACCCGCGTAAATAGCGCGATCGCCTAATTCATCTTCAATCCGCAATAAACGGTTATATTTCGCAACCCGTTCACTACGACAAAGAGAACCCGTCTTAATTTGACCAGCGCGAGTCGCCACCGCTAAATCAGCAATAGTCGTATCTTCCGTTTCACCGGAGCGATGACTAATAACTGAACGGAATCCATTACGAGTCGCCAAATCGATCGCGTCTAACGTTTCCGTCAGAGAACCAATTTGATTAAGCTTAATCAAAATAGAATTAGCAGCCTTTAACTCAATCCCTTTTTGCAGACGAGTCACATTCGTGACAAAAAGATCATCACCCACTAACTGCACTTTCGAGCCGATTTTTTGGGTAAGAAGTTGCCAGGAAGCCCAATCTTCCTCATGTAATCCATCTTCAATGGAAACAATCGGATATTGACTCACTAACTTCTCCAAATAGTCAATCAATTCCCCTGGAGAATGTGCAACACCATCATAAGTATATTGGCCATCTTTGTAGAACTCACTAGCTGCGACATCCAACGCGAGGGCGACATCTTTACCCGGTTTATAACCAGCTTTTTCGATCGCGGCAATAAGGATATCTAAAGCCTCTTGATTCGATTGCAAATTAGGAGCAAAACCACCCTCATCGCCAACCCCAGTCAATAACCCTTTATCCTTCAAAACCTTACTCAAAGAATCAAAAACCTCCGCGCCCCAGCGCAAAGCATCCTGAAACGTAGGAGCGCCCAAGGGGACAATCATAAATTCCTGAATATCAACATTATTCGCCGCGTGAGCCCCCCCATTAATCACATTCATTAAGGGAACCGGGAGCAGATTGGCTTGGGGGCCACCCAAATAGCGATAAAGAGGTAATCCCAAGGCATCGGAGCCAGCCTTAGCCGTTGCCAGAGAAACCGCGAGAATGGCATTAGCACCCAAATTCGCTTTATTGGGAGAACCATCCAAGTCAATCATAGTACGATCGATTTGAGCCTGGTTAATGGCCTCCATTTTGTGCAACGCGGGAGCAATTTTCGCGTGGACATTTTCCACAGCCTGCAAGACACCCTTACCGCCATAACGACTTTTATCGCCATCGCGTAATTCGTGGGCTTCAAAGGTTCCCGTAGAAGCACCACTGGGTACTTGCGCGAGTCCCCATGCACCATTGACTAATTTTACTTCCGCCTCCACGGTAGGACGTCCCCGCGAGTCCAGAATTTCACGGGCCTTAATGGACGCGATCGCTGTTTCGGGCATATCAATACCTCTGAGAGTAAATGCTTGATAATAGTAACTGCTATTGTGAGTCACCGTAGCTAGTGTACTAACTCGTGACATCTCATAAAAGAGCACAGACTACTGACTTTTGAGCACTTATAAGATATGGGATGGTTTAAGCATCGAGTGTAATATTCAACATCTTTACCGATTTTTCTGATGATTAACCTTGAGAATGAACCCAAAAAATATGACGCGGTATTAGGCGGAAAGAGCCAACCTCTACCCGGTTCCCTTGTCTTAGGGGGATTGGAGGCACTTAAGGGACGTTTAACCAGTCCAGTCCCTCAAGAGCGTCTCAAGGCCCTATGGGAAACGACCAAATATGGGTCAAAAGGTCTCGATTGCGTCATTGCAGCCCTTCAAGATCCCCAATCCCAAGTGCAAATAGCCGCCTATAAAATCCTCCGACAAGCAACTGGAATTAGGGTAGAAAAAGCTTTGAAAAATTTTAATCCCTATCCTTTCTTTCAGTGTCTTTATACTTTTGAGAATCTCAGTTGTGCCTATGGAACTCACGCGATCAGTCCCGATGGAAAAAGACTTTTTGTTTATGTTTATAAGGGATTCTCTCAGGTAGAACAGGGGCAAGACTGTAAAATTCTCTGTCTTCAATGGCATTTGAATTGGACTAAATTTCCTAATTTACATTGGCTTTATCCTGAGTTTCTTCCCGTTAAATCTGTCTGTTTTCGCAATTCTAGTCCCGACCCAATTAATACTTTAGTGATGACACCAGATAGTCGTTTTTTGGCCATCGCGGGTAAGTCCGATCTTCCTTTAGGTGATACGAGAATAGATGTTATTGATTTAGAAAATATGAAAAATATTTATCATTTTTATGGTCATAATCGCGGGGGGAAAAAACAAAAAAATTGTCTCGCAATTAGTAAAAATGCTAAAATATTGGTGAGTGGAAGTGAAGATAAAACTGCTATTCTATGGGATTTAGCACGGGGTTGTCAAAGTTATACTCTTAGAGGGCATTCTCACGCGATCACCGCTCTCGGGTTAAGTCCAGAAGGGGATATTTTAGCCACGGGTAGTCGAGATTATACCATTAAATTATGGGATGTTAATACAGGTCAACTTTTATATAATATAAAAGAACATTCCGGCGCGATCGCGGTTTTATGTATCAGTGACAATGGTGAAATTATGGTGAGTGGAGATATGGAGGGTTTCATCAAAGTCTGGGATGTAAAAACAGGTCAAAAAAAGTCGGATTTATCTTTTCCTAATGGTGCCATCGGCTCTCTGACTCTCAGTTTAGATGGAAAACTTTTACTGGGTTGTGGTACGAGTTATTGGGGCAGTCCGATTTATATTTGGAGTTTAATCACTGGGGAATTACTGACGATTTTAGAAACGACTCCTAACCTCGGAGGGGAAAAAACTTCCCGCGATCGGATTTTGGGTATAAGTATTTCCGCGGATAATCAAATGATCGTCACTCGCAGTTATGGAGATATAAAAATCTGGGGAGTACCCTGATTTTGAATTAACAAAGACAATACCTGCGCCATTTTTTGTAGGTTGGGTTGAGCATAGGCAAACCCAACGAATATCTTGGGTTTCATATATCTTGGGTTTCATATATAGCAATTTTAAATGAGATGTCAATGTGGTACGGACCTTAGCCCGTCACAGGCAAGATGCCTGTGCCACAAGTTTTACTTCTGAAATGGAAAGACTATAGCAATTTTTGTTAATATATATATATCCAGACAACAGGAGTAACTATTATGCGTCTATTACACACAATGATTCGTGTCGGAAACTTAGAAGAGTCTCTCAAATTTTATACCACCATTTTAGGGATGAAGCTTCTGCGTCAAAAGGATTATCCCGATGGGAAATTTACCCTCGCGTTTGTCGGTTATGGCGATGAATCTGATCATACCGTTGTCGAATTAACCTATAATTGGGGTGTCGAACAATATGATTTAGGTAATGGTTTTGGCCATCTCGCGATCGGTGTAGATGATATTTACAAAACTTGTGAAGAAATTAAAGCCCAGGGTGGTAAAGTTACCCGCGAACCCGGTCCCATGAAACATGGTTCAACTGTTATTGCTTTTGTTGAAGATCCTAATGGTTATAAAATTGAATTAATCCAAACAAAAACCCTAGGTAATTAGGAATGAAAATCTAATAAAGTAGTGCAGGCATCTTGCCTGCTTTCGCTCTCAAGTGCTCCCCGACAAACCAAATCGTCAAGTTATTTAATTTCCATTCCTTAGTCTGAAGAAGGAAGAAGGAAGAAGGAAGAATTAATTAAACACAAAGGCACAAAGGCACAAAGGAAGAAGAAAACCTCCCCATCTCCCCAATCCCC
>JBEDKD010000083.1:0-17102 GCA_041172365.1 Cyanobacteriota bacterium
CCCCATTACCCATTACCCATTACCAAAAAAATGAACATTATTGACATCCTCAAAAAAGACTATCAACAATTTCCTCACAATCAAACCTATAGTATTTATGCCGAAAATGTCTATTTTCAAGATCCAATGAATAAATTTCACGGAGTCAAACGCTATCAACAAATGATCGGATTTATTAATCAATACTTTCTCGATATTAAACTCGAATTACATCACATTGCCCAGACAGAAAACGCGATCGTGACTCAATGGACCTTAAAATGGATCGCGCCCCTACCCTGGAAACCCCCCATGAGTATCCCAGGCAGAAGTGAATTAAAGGTAAATGACGAAGGGCTGATCATCTCCCATATCGACTATTGGGATATTTCCCGTCTCGATGTGCTTAAACAACTTCTCAGAAGCTCATAAATGTTAGGGGTTAGGGGTGTCCCAACTTATGAAAAACAGCGCGATCGTCTCTCAACCCTTAACTAGACAATTCATTGTTTTTGTGTTAAAATATAGAACTATTACTTAAATGTTCAAAAAAAATCATAAAATCTATGCAATTCATCAACCCTAAAACAGACTTTGCCTTTAAAAAAATCTTCGGCTCATCGGAAAACAAAAACATCCTCAAAAGCTTTCTCAATGCCTTAATTTATCAAGGCCAACCCATTATCGAAGACCTAGAAATTATTGATCCCGCATTATCATCAAAAATTTCAGGCCTCAAAGATACTTATCTAGATGTTAAAGCCAAAATAAATGATGGTAAAACAGTCATTATTGAGATGCAAGTTTTAAATGTCTCCTCCTTTGCCAAACGAGTGATCTATAATGCCGCCAAAACTTATGCCACTCAATTAGGACGAGGAGAAGGATATTCCAAATTAAAACCTGTGATTGCTTTAACCATTACTGACTTTGAAATGTTTGGGAATAATCAGAAAGTTATTTCTCACTTCCTCTTCAAAGAAACAGATGATTTATTTGACTATCCCGATCCAGAAATTGAACTATTTTTTGTGGAATTGCCCAAATTTAACAAAAACTTAGAGGAGTTAGAAACCATCACAGATAAATGGATTTATTTCATGAAAAATGCTCCTTCATTGGAAATAGTCCCTGAAAAAATGGGTGAAATTTCCGAAATTCAACAAGCTTTTGCCATTGCCAATGAAGCCAATTTAAGTCGTGAGGAATTAGAAGATTTAGAAAAACGAGAAATGGTTATTGAAGATCAACGAAATTTAATCCTCAGAGGACGGCAAGAAGGACGGCAAGAAGGACTTGAAGAAGGAATGAGAAAAAAAGCTTTAGAAATTGCCAAACAATTTCTCAATGTGGTTGACGATCAAACCATTAGTCAAAAAACGGGTTTAACTTTGGACGATATTCAACAATTACGGCAAGGATAAGTTGTTGTGCATCTAAATTACCTATTCCGAAATCGTGAAACATAAGTAGTGCCAGCCTCTTGCTCCCTGGGATAGTATCGTTTAAATGCAGAACAGCTTAGAACTCTGTGCGCGATTATTCTGGCAAAACACGCTAATGTTAAAATATGTAAAGTTTTCTCAGACAAGACGACACTCTTTATGCGTTTAATCTTAATGACCGGGAAAGGTGGTGTGGGTAAAACTTCTGTCGCAGCCGCGACGGGACTACGTTGCGCCGAATTAGGATACAAAACCCTTGTCCTGAGTACCGATCCGGCCCACTCCTTGGCCGATAGTTTTGATATGGAATTGGCCCACGCGCCCCGTCTCGTTAAACCTAATCTCTGGGGCGCGGAATTAGACGCGCTGATCGAATTAGAGTCTAATTGGGGCTCCGTCAAACGCTATATTACCCAAGTCTTACAAGCCCGGGGACTCGATGGGGTTCAAGCGCAAGAATTAGCCATTTTACCCGGAATGGATGAAATTTTCGGTCTAGTCCGCATGAAACGTCATTATGATGAAGGGGATTTTGATGTTTTAATTATTGATTCAGCACCCACAGGAACAGCCCTACGTTTATTGAGTTTACCCGAAGTGGGGGGCTGGTATATGAGAAGGTTTTATAAGCCTTTACAAGGCATTTCCGTCGCGTTACGACCTTTGGTAGAACCCTTTTTTAAACCCATCGCGGGTTTTTCTTTACCTGATAAAGAAGTGATGGACGCGCCCTATGAATTTTATGAACAAATTGAAGCCCTAGAGAAAGTTTTAACGGATAATACCAAGACTTCTGTACGATTGGTAACGAATCCAGAAAAGATGGTAATTAAAGAATCTTTACGGGCTCACGCGTATCTCAGTTTATATAATGTCGCGACGGATTTAATCGTGGCAAATCGCATTATTCCTGATTCTGTCACCGATCCTTTTTTCGCCCGTTGGAAGGAAAATCAACAACAATATCGCCATGAAATTCACGAAAATTTCCGACCTTTACCTGTGAAAGAAGTGCCTCTTTATTCAGAGGAAATGTGCGGATTAGAGGCTTTAGAAAGGTTGAAAGAAACTCTCTATAAAGATGAAGATCCGGCCCAGGTTTATTATAAGGAAAATACCTTACGCGTTGTTCAGGACAATAATCAATATAGTTTGGAGTTGTATTTACCAGGGATCGCGAAGGATCAAATACAATTAAGTAAAACCGGGGATGAGTTAAATGTGAGAATTGGTAATCATCGTCGTAATTTAGTTTTACCCCAAGCCTTAGCCGCGTTACAACCCGCGGGCGCGAAGATGGAGAATGATTATTTAAAGATTCGTTTTGCCGAAGCGAAGTGAAGAAACCGGGTTTCTCACAGTTATCTCTTGCCTACATGAGGAGTTGACTGAAGAAACCCGGTTTCTTAAGGACAAGCTGTGTCGGAATCAGTGATCATCGCGCCTAAAAGAGTTTGCACTTTTACACATTCTTTTGTTCCCCCAGCTTTCGACGCGATCGTAATAGAAAATGGTAAGCTTTGCCCTTCTGTCAACGTTCCATCATAGTTAAAGCTAAGACTTTGCACGTTACTATCATTACCGTTTACTAACATTTTTATCATACCTAGTTTGATTTCACCTTCTCCATTTAATTTTATGGGTTGTGGTTTGAGTTTTGGTAATGAATTTAATGGTTGTAATGCGCTTGGTACTCCGAGCTTAATGTCTATTGTGGGTGGATCAGTAGTTGACCCCTTATTCGGGTTAAATTCTACTGTTATAGGAGTCTTCCGTAATTTGGCTTCACTTTGCGCTGTCATCAGGGAGCGAAGCACTTGATTATTCATAGTTTTCACTCGCTGTTTCGTAGTAAAGGCATCCCAACTAGGAGCTGCTATTGCCGATAAAATTCCAATCATAAACACCACAATCATTAACTCTAACATCGTAAATCCACTTACCCTTTGTCTTTCTTGAATTTGTGGATTTTTTTTCAGAACATGGTGCTTCAATACATGAAAAATAAGCCTAAAATTGCCACTATTATCGGACTGTTTTTTTATTAATAAAAAGTTACTTTTCATAGTTATTTACTCCTGTTTTATTATTACTTTCTCCGATCGGTTAATCTTAGCTAGATTTACTGAGCTAATACTCCACGGGCTTGAACTTGAAGGGTGACTTGAGGACACTTGGCTGAGGAGACCACCCCACAAATAGGATTTGGGTTGTTTTTATCCAGGTACGCGGCTACATTTCCTCGTATCACCACTTGCGCGATCGACTTACCCGAGGCATCGGTAGAGACACAAGCATAAAAACCCTTTTGATTCGTGCTAGGAATCACTGGACCAATATCACAAGTAGGGGGGGGGGTAGAGTTAGAGGTCTTCGCGGCTCCGTTATCAATATAATCAACTAAAACAGTCCCTGGTGTAGAAAATTGAGGAGTTGGTGTTGAGGTTGAGCCATCAGGATTAATCTGAAGTGGCCATTTGTTCATTTTGTCTGTAATATTAGCCCCTGTAAGAGCCAGACTAAAGGAGTAAAAACCAGGATCGGGATCTTTCTTAACAAATTTCGGGTCAACTAGAGAACTTAATGTGGTGTTAGTTGTGATACATTGTGTGCTATTTGTGGGATCTTTGACACAATCATTCATGGAATAGCGGACAATACGAGCCTGCTTCGACCAAGTGGTATTCGTTGTGGGGTCCAGATAATAAGCAACTAATGAAAATACATAAGTATCATCACATTTATTTGTGGCCGTTTGATCTTGAGTACAATTGCTATATCCATTTCCCGTCGCATTAAGAACGGGGATAGTATTTGGTTTCAACTCCCGTTTCCAAAATACGAGTATCGGCTCTCCCTTAGTAACCGCGTTATTTAATGCTGTACGGACTGGTGTTCCCACGGCAATTCCCGCGGCATCGTAGATAAAAACAGCTTTTTCTAAGTCTTTCGTGATATAATCAGCCGCGTTTTGAACATCCTGTTCGATTTTAGTCTTAGCCTGTTCTTGTTTTTCTGTATCGAGAATATTAACAACAAAGCTTAATAGAGGAGTCAAAATCAAGAAGGCCATGATCACTCCCACCAAGAGTTCAATCATGGTAATACCCTGAGACGAATCAAGGCGCGAGCTATTCGACGCTCGTGTAAGTTTCCACCAAAATATCAGTAAACTTTTCATAATTAGCTCTTCCTTATTCTCCGGTTGCCCAATTTTTTCTTTCTCTTAACTCTTAAGCACTTATTCCTCATGGGAAAAATAACCCCTCTGATGGTTAATAACCACAACCACCAGTTCCATTAGTTGTTTTAGCGCTAGTTCGATCGCAGTATTTGTCATATCCTGCGGATTTAGAAGCCATTTCAGTAGTCAGAGCAATTAAAGGCGCGGTGCGATTACCTAAAGCACTGGTAATCGCGCTTGTAGATTGCTTACTTGTGAGAGTCAAACTCGATTGAAACGCGTCGGCTCTGTAAACCCGTACTCCTAAAAGATAACCATCCGCAGGCAGGCTGGCTGTACCATTGACAGTGACAACGCTGCGAAATCCCTGAACGATCATGTCTCGCGAACTATTATTTTGACATCCGGCTTTGTCATCAAAATTGACGCAATAGACTTTGTTATTTGCGTCACAGTAACCATCAGGACAGTTTGCTGTCAAATCACTTGTTGCCGGCACTGACACCGTATCGGGAAAATTGGTAACACCAGCCGCGAGAGATACCGTTTGACTGGGTGCTCGTGTTGCCGGATCTACCCGCACCCAGTCAATATAAGCTCGCGCCGCCTGAGTACCCAGTTCAACTCGTCGCGCTTGGATGCGAGTCGCGGTGGAAAATACGATCATCGGGGCCACCATTGTCATTAGGACTCCGACAACCACCATCGCGATAATAGATTCGACGATAGTATAGCCCCCTTCCCTCGACGGGGCAAACTGTTCTTTTTGCCCTATCCGGTGATCAGGTAGATGGATATTTGACTTGAGACTTTTCATTATTTTCACCCCTTGAGAGAAGCAGTATGAGAGACTTTATTGATTGGGATAGGGAAGCGCGGGACAATTTTGCTCTACTGTTGTTGGGCGACTCGCGAGAGCCTTTTGGGTGTAATTGCCCTGAGTATCGGGAGCCGCGGCACAGAGGAGATTTTTCACCCAGGTGTCATCTCGATTCATCCCTCGGAAATACTCAACGGATGCCGCGACAGCTTTCCCTGTAAACCGTTGACCAAATAAGTCGGGCATCTGAGACAAAATCCCTACATCAAAACCCCAATTACGAGTAGGAGGGAAGTAAAATGGAGAACGACCGACAAAACCCCCCCCTCTGTACTGGAAACCTAGATCATTGTCATCCCAGCGATAAGGTGCTTTGTTTCCGCTTAGAGATAAGAATAAGCCAGACTGAGCTGAGACACTAGGATCAGCAGACATAATCGGTCCCGTTGCATAATTGCTTTGTCCTGTTTGAATAAAGTTACCGCTAATATAAAGGGTGCGGGTAATTCCTCCGCCCCATTGCTCCAGCAACCGGACAAAGTTAGCTAAACCACCACCCGTTTCACCCGGAGTAGGTCTTGAGGGAGTATTACGGCTGACAAATGTGGCATTAAAGATCGTCGGATTTCTTGATGTGCCACTTCCTTGTATTCCTAACGAAGCCTTCATCAGCCATTGCGCTTGTAATGATTTATCAGCGGGTCTCCCAGTCCCTCCGAATACCGTCGTATCATCAGCACCTGGTTTTCCTGTGGGTGAGTGAATACTCAACATCGGTACTAACAAGGGCTGATCTGTAAGTCTAGTAGGATCTATCGGACGGAAAAGTAAAAGAGGGTTCTCGGCTTTATCTGCATAGGCTACAGTTGCAGCAGTTCCTGATGTTGGATAGAGGTAAGGAGTATTGGGTGTTGATGTAGTTTGAAACCATAGACCTGTTGTGGTTTGTGGTTTATGGGTACTACTTATCGCGTTACAAGTAAGCGATCCTACTGTAAGAGAATCACTGGAATTACTGGAGAATATATAGCAGGCTATTGGATTTCCTGATGATGAATCAATTCCTATAGAAATGGGATGCCCATTACTTAGAATCAATTTACCCGTCGCATCCCGCAGAAATGCAACCCGGCGTGGAAAGCGTCTGAGAGTTATATCTGCGGGTACACCTGTGGTGCCGGCTTTATATTTAGTAAGGTTGAATGAAGCTCCTAAAGCTGCGATTGCATCACTGGTTGCTTGGTAAGTTCCTCCATCAAGTGTCCAGTCAGTCGGTCCACATTGAGAAACAGGTAGTTTAGGACAAACTTCCATCAGGTACTCTGGAACCCCCGTTACCCGTCGTTGAACGGGTGTCACCCCACCCGCCAAATAAGAAGTCATAAAGTTCTTATTGGTAGTATCGGAGGCTGATGATGTTAATTTTCTTGGGTAGCCATCGGAGGCTGCCCAGTCGGCACTGGTGACAAAGTTGTTATAGAAGAAACCGTTTCTCAAGCGGATGTTGACAGGTGTTGCTGGATTTCCGTTATCAGGATTCCCTTTACTTGGTGTTGTTGGGAGAGCGGGAGGAGTGACTGCGGTGGGTGCTGTATCAAAATTCGTGGCACTGTACCCTGTGCCTAATGATGTTTGCCACAGATCAACATCTCGATTATTATTCAAGTCATAGTCGCCGTTATCGCGGAAACCATCCCAGAAACCAAACACATTACCTGCGGTTGCACTAGGACTAGATTGAAGGGAGATAGAATCAGCAATAATGGTTGACGCACGCCATTGATCGCCATTTCCACTACAACCCCGCTGATCTTTGCGACAGGCAAAACTCTTATCAAAACCGGGATCGCCACTTGTGTTAGAGCGAAAATAAAAATCCGTTCCCGTGATTAATTGCTTTGTAAACTCCTCAATTAGGGTTGTCGAACTCGGATCAGGATTTTTGTGGAGGTTAAACCCTTCTAAACCACCTGAGAGTCTTTGTGATCTGATATAAACGGGCAAATTGGTTGCTAAGATCAGCCCTCTTTCCACATCTCGATATGTGTTTGTATCATCCTTACGCACTAGACTCGCACCATTAATTAAGCGGATACCATTAGGACGTCGAGAGGGATCAAGCTTAAAGTCAGAACTACTGACTAATAAATCCTTCTGTGAGGGTGTATTGATGTCACTTGTAGGATCGTCAACGGAACTTACATCAGGTAAGGCATCATCACGAGTCGCGTAGATCACCCCACTATTCGGCAGTAAATATTCGTCCACTCCTGCATTGATCGTGTTGGCAATTGCTTTTTTCCGTAACAGGTTGAGATCCAACTCGGTTACTCGTATTTCTAAGGGTTGACGTTGCTCTAATGGCAAAGTGTATGTGTCATTAACTGTATTGCTCCGTAAATCTCCAACTTGACCGATTCGCAACCAGTCTAATATCAGAGCCTTGGTCGCGGCATCAGTTTTAGTAAAGTCGGGAATAGTACGATTTCGACGATGGACTGTTTTCACTTCTCTACCATCAAGAAAACTGGCTTCTTTAATAGCTCCATCGGGGATTATAGAACTATCTCGCGTTAAAGTTCCGTTTAAGATACCGATCGCGCATTGTGCCGCGTGAATGGCAGACGCGTCCGCGTTAGAGAGAGCGGAACCTTTGGCAATGGCATCCGCGAGGGGTTGATTCACCAAACGACCATCGGGGAATCTCAGTTTGGCTTGCTCCGTTAGTTCCGCACTAATGCTTTCATTAATACTGCTGGCACTATAGACGACTCCATTGTTCGATCGCGCATTAGGCGCACCTGCTGGCCGTGCTGTCCAAGCTGTACCGTCTGCTAATTTGTCTGACGCGTTAATCACACCATCAGCATTAGTATCAATAACACCACTCACATCAGGTAAACCATCTCTGTTTCTGGCTGTATCTGCATTCGTGGGATCGTAATAACTGCTGATACACGCGATGGGTTTTTGAATGGGAGTTGTTGTTGTCGAAGCATTATTCGCGTAGTGATAAACCACGGTAGCCCGCATCCGCAGGTGTGGAGGAGCTGTACTTTCGTCAACAGTAGTTGTAGGATCGTTAACTCCCCCTGTCATGGGCATGGTGTCTGGCCAAACAACGGTGTCATCACCCGTTACAGGTTTGGGCAGAAAAGAAGGAGCATTAATTTTTGCTTCTGTAGAAAGTGGTCGATAGTAAATACCCGCGCCTGTCACCACACGCAACCCCCCGGAATTTTCATAGGGCTTCGGCGCTTTTGCCGCTTGTACTTCCCAGAAACCACCCCGTGTCGTGTTTCCTAAATCTGGCAGGGTATCTAGGAAGCTTTGGCGGAATCGTTTGGTTGAGGTATCATCACTGCCACCAGATGTTTGCCAATACTTATTCGGGACAGGCTGTGTCGTTCCTTTTGGTGCAACAGTACCGTCATCTTTGAGCCAACGTGACGGTAAACCGTTGCCTACGAGAACGCGATCGCCAATCAACGCTTCCGGTGCAGTGGATACTTGTGAAGGATCTTTGGGATCTTGATTTTGTGCCTTTAAATATTGCAACGTAGGGAGATTCGTAATAGGCGTATCAGTTCCGGGTTGCACAACCCTCATCCAATCATCAGGAGGGCGGAAATCACCGGCAAAAACACTTTGGTAATTACTAGAAGTCAACGGTGATGGCAAGGGTTTGACAGCATCAGCCTCCGCTGTACCAACAGCAATTTCTTTAAAAGGAACCCGACGCATCCGTTCCTTAAAATAGTTTTCCAGTTGCCCTTTTAACAATTCTCTCGGATCAGCACCCGGATTAGCATCGAATTGTAGTGCAAAAGCATCAGATAATTCTTTAGGATACTTTGCAACAGCACTCACACTTGCCTTTGTCACTGGGACATTATTAGGATAATTGCCAACGGGCGTAGGCGGTGCCCCATCATGTAACCAAAGGGCCGCGGTTACTAAAGTTCCCAGACGTTGATTGTAAGCTTTGGTGTTAGCTCCTACTGTTGTCCCATCGTTTTCCGTTGTTGTTTTGTTGGTTGAGCTAATTCCATCCGTACTACTATCTCCCGTTGGTTGCACATTCGCACCGTTGAACCGATGAATAAGCACATTGCCTGTATTATCTTTAGCATCTGAGGTAACGCCTCCATTGGCAACATTACCCGCGACAACTATCTTGCTATTTTCTTTGTTATAAAAGCAAGAGCGAGGATCGCTAACTTGGAGAAACTTAATCGGGCCGTTAGTGTTGGTTGTCGATACTAAAAAATTACTATTGGTAAATAGACGACCATTTAAATTAAATCCTGATACCCCCGTTAACTCGACATCATCATCAAACCAAACCGCGTTATTACTCAGGGCAATTCTCGCTCGATCTTGCTCATATTCTAAAGAGGAAAAGCTATTTTTTCCTTTGGTGTATTTAGTGGGATCTTGGCCCACGAGATCGGCATCACTAAGTGGAACTGTCGCAACATAAACAAAGATACTTTTTTGCAGTTTCCCATTTAATTTAAACCAATCTGAATCCCCTGCCATTGCCGCGGCATTTCCTACAGCCGCGGCACAAAAATCACTAATATTACCACCCGGAGGCATGGGTGGGGTTCTTGATTCTAGTGGTATTCTGGCTCGGTTAAATGTACCTACCGAATTTCCTGTTGTCGCCCGACTCGGACTGCGAAATAAAATATTATAAAGGGTATAACTATCAAATTTTCCATCATTATCTGTATCCACGGGAAAGCGCCACGCGTTTCTCACCACTTCATCTTGGGTGATATCTGCACTCGTCGATGGTGATAACGTTAGCTTTTTATCATCGTTAATATCATACGCGACTGCTATGGGTGTCTCATCACCAAATCTATATATCGGACTTTTCAGGGCATTGTCGATTTGAATATCCGAAGGCGTGCTCGAAAATGAATTCATTAATTGATCGATTTTTGCCCTCGCCCTTTCAATGGCGGGTGTCGAGGCTTGTAATGTGGCTTGATCTACCTGAAAATTACGGGCATTTTGTGCTCTATCAAAGGTCCGCATTGTTACTGCTAAAGTCAGCAAAACTACTACCAACATCACCATTGTCACTGTTGGTAATACAAATCCTGCTGGCAAATTAGCCCTCCGACTGCGCCGCGTCAGAGTCCGCATCAGGCTACGCGTCGCCCGCGTCGCGCTTCTTTTTGACAACCGCCCTACGGTTCTCAATAAGGATTGAACTGCTTTGACTAACTTGCGTTTTAACATATATAGACGCCTTCCTGGTTTAAGAATTAACTAATTTTTAATCTTGCGGAAAGGGATATTACTTCTATGATAATCACCTTTTTCCTAAAAAAGGTATCTGAGAAGGATACCCTTTTGTATTAGGTATTTTCGCTTACTTTTTTTTGGGGTTTAATTATATATTTAGCAAGGGGCTGGGTTCACCGCGGTGAGTTTTCTAGTTGGGGTTGCTTTTTCCGCATCTTTGGTGGCATTGGGCAGGGTTAAAGATCCCCTACAGAGAACCCCCCTTGGGGCTGGTTTTCCCGTGAACCCCTGGGGGCGGGTTTTCTAGCATTTCTGTTTGGTGGCGTGGCTCTGGGTGAACCCGCCCCTACAGTTGGGTTGTACCGCGGTGGGTTTACTGCTAGGTGGGGGCGGGTTTTTCAGCCTTTCTGTTTGGTGGCGTGGCTCTGGGTGAACCCGCCCCTACAGTTGGGTGCCATCGCTCCGGGCGAAAGATCCCCTACAGTTGCGGGGGTTTTACCCCTTATCAATAAGCCTTCCCTTTTTTGATGCTTAAACGATCGCGCCTTCACATTTCTTTACATTTCGTAATGGGTAATGGGTGATGGGGCTTGCTCGAAAGATGCAGGCAAGATGCCTGCACTACTTTAACCAAAGCTGATTAAGTCATAAAAATTGGCTTGACGCAGTGTTTCTAATTGCGCGATCCATTCCTGTTCCATATAGACTTGTTGATGATATTGTTCGGCTAATTCTCGGTGACTGCCCAAATCGGTTTTTTGCCACATCTCTAAGGCTACTTTCTTTCTTTTTATACTTAATATTTGCTCTAAACACGCGATCGCGGCTCTTAGGGCTAAGGGCGCGCGATAAATATCTTTTTCCGATAGATCATCCAAATGGAATAAATGAGACACTTGTTTTAAGTGTTCGGGCATTTCCAATAAACTATTTTGTAATCGAGATATTAAATCCGAGGGTTCCAATTGTACCATGTTTGGGATGTCGCTGTCAAGGATTAAAATTTGTCTCCATAAAAAACGATGATGGGATAAACTAAATTGAACGTCCCTCGCGTCCATTGATTCTAATAGGGATTGACGATATTCGGGACAATGTAAATAGATTTTCAATAAGGTTCCTTCCGCCCGCTCTAATAAACCGCGATCGTTTTTTCCTTCTAATGTTGTCGTGGTAGTTTTTGCTTCTTTACTCCCCCCTTTCACTCTAATTTTTTGACTAGATTTGAGTTTATTTCTAATGAATAAAGGCAAGACTAATGCTCCATCTTCATTAAGTAATTTAGTCCAATGACTCACGACTTGATTAATGAGACTATCAACTAATAAGGAGATGCGTCTGATATCCCCTTGACTGAGGATTTCCGCACTTTTTTGTAAATAATGGGTTAATTGATTATCATCGGTAATATTATTTAATAACTTCACTATTTCCTGGGTAACATGAGTATAGTGATCTGCTTTTTTTAAGTCACGATCTTTGATAATTTGTTGAATTTGCCAATCTAACCACAGGGGAGCATTCTTAATTAATTCTTGATAGGCTTCTACGGAATGACTTTTGAGAAATTCATCCGCGTCTTTCCCATCGGGAATAGTTAAAATTCGTAATTGTGTTTCTCCACGATAGGCTAATTTTTCTATTTCACCGATGGCGCGTGACGCGGCTTGTTGCCCCGCGTTATCTGCATCAAAATTCAGGATTATTTGTTTCGATTCGGTATAACGTAATATTTGTTTAACTTGCTCTAAACTTAAGGCTGTCCCCAAGGACGCGACTACTTGATTTATCCCCGCCTCGTGCAGCGCGATCGTATCAAAATACCCTTCGACAACGATCGCGCTATCTTGTTTAGAGATAGCCGTTTTTGCCTTATCCAAAGCAAATAAAGTTTTGCCTTTATCAAACAATTCCGTTTCCGGTGAATTCAGATATTTAGGTAATTCATCACCTAAACTTCTCCCCCCAAAACCGATCACCCTTCCTTGGATATCCCAAATAGGAATCATCACACGATAACGAAAGCGATCGTAATAACCACTACTACCCGATTTCCGGGGGACAATCAAACCAGCTTGCTCGACTAATTGTGCCGGAAAATGTTTTTGCTCAACCAAATAACTATAAAGAGTTTCCCAACCTTGAGGCGCGTATCCCAATTGAAATTTCTGAATAGTTTCCTCTTTTAATAGTCGTTTTTCGCGTAAATACTCTAAAGCAATTTTACCCTCATCTTGGCGCAGGATATGTTCATAAAACTTCGTAGTTAACGCGAGAATTTCATAAAGTTGTTCTCGCAGGGATAATTGACGTTGAAAAGCCGCCCTTTGTTCGGGTTCCAATGTTTTAATCGGAACTTGATAACGCTTGGCTAAATCTAAGACAACTTCACTAAATGATCGCTTCCCTAATTCCATTAAAAACTTAATCGCGTTTCCCCCTATTCCACAGCCAAAACAATAATACATTTGTTTACTTGGACTTACTGTAAAACTGGGTGATTTTTCCTCATGGAAGGGACATAAACCGACAAAATCTTTACCCCGTTTCCGCAAAACTACAAAACCGGATATAACATCAACTATATCAACTTTTTGTTTGATTTCCTCAATAGTATCAGGGTGTAAACGTGGTATTTCCATAAAAGAAGGAAGAAGGAAGAAGGAAGAAGGAAGAGGGAAGAAGGAAGAAGGAAGAGGGAAGAGGGAAGAGGGAAGAAGGAAGAGGGAAGAGGGAAGTAAGGAAGAAGGAAGAAGGAAGAAAGAATGAACCACAAAGGCACAGAGGGCACAGAGGAAGAGGGAAGATTTTAGGTTGGGTTGGCTCAAAGAAAATCAATGAGAGATAAGATTGAAGGCAACCCAACCTACATTATACATCAAGATTCGGGTAATTATTGGTTTTCTGGCCTAGACAAATCAGACACTTAATGTTATTATTTTTATTAGTATGATAAAATTTATCTCTCAATTCCGAAGGAGAACTTCAAGACAATGCGAATTTTAATCATGGGCGGCACTCGCTTTATTGGTGTTTATCTTACTAAACTTCTTGTCGCACAAGGCCATGAAGTTGTCTTATTTAATCGTGGGAAAAAACCTTCTCCTGTTGAGGGACTTCAACAAATTCATGCCGATCGCGCTGATGCTAATCAAATTCAAGAAAAATTAGCAGGGCAAACTTTTGACGCGATTTTTGATAATAATGGTAGAGAATTAAGTGATACTCAACCCTTGGCTGATTTATTCAAAGGCAAGGTTAAACACTTTATTTATATGAGCTCCGCGGGGGTTTATTTAAAATCTGATCAAATGCCTCATATTGAAGGAGACGCGACTGATCCCAAAAGTCGTCATTTAGGTAAATTTGAAACGGAAAGTTATTTAGCTCAAAGTGGCCTCCCTTGGACCGCAATTCGTCCTACTTATATTTATGGCCCGAAAAATTATAATGATTTAGAAGCTTGGTTTTTTGATCGGATTGTCCGCGATCGCGCTATTCCTATCCCCGGTAATGGTATCAATATTACTCAATTTGGCCATTGTTCGGATTTAGCTCACGCAATGGCGGCAGTCTTAGGTAATGACAACGCGATCGGACAAGTTTATAATATTTCCGGTGAGCGTTATGTTACCTTTGATGGATTAGCCAAAGCTTGCGCGATCGCGGCAGGAAAAAATGTCGATAATCTCAAAATAGTTCATTACGATCCGAAAAAATTTGACTTCGGCAAACGTAAAGCTTTCCCCCTACGCGTACAACACTTTTTCGCGTCAGTCAATAAAGCCATGACTGAATTAAACTGGAAACCCCAATATGATTTAATCTCCGGCTTAACCGACTCTTTTCAAAATGATTATCTTCTCTCAGGACGCGATAAAAGCGAAATAGATTTCTCTGTAGATGATGAAATTATCGCCGCGTAGAGAGGGTAGGGGAGCGTTCGCCAATCTCTTCAGAAAATAGCCTCAATACCAGTAAACCCGCCTTTTTTATGGGTAACTAAGGGCGGGTTCACCGATATCATTGACAATCACCGATAAATGATAAAAAAACGCCCCAAAGCGGTCAAGAATAGAGATTATGGGTGGGGTTGGGGCGGTTTTTTGTAGGTTATTTGTTGTTAGGCAAATGCCTCAGTGCCCGCCCCTACAAAATTTATCGCGATTCGGCTGCTTCGAACACCAAAAAATCTATCTGTGTAAATCCCCATCTGCGTTTAGGAGCCTTTATGAGCGGTTTAAAAAAACCAGATTACATGGTTGGGGCGGATTTATGTAGGTTATTTGTTGTTAGGAAAATTGGTGGGTAAACCCTACAGGTGTTTGGGAAAATTTTACCAAGAATTTCACCTAACATTTTACCATCCATGCTCTGGGAAGAAACCAGGTTTTTAGTCCCGAAAACGCTCAATCACACAGATTACCCAAGAAACCCGGTTTCTAGCCCCGATGTTTCTTGAAGTTAAACTAAGTGAGACTCTCACGAATCCCACTCGTCTTCAGAACCGTGCATGAGACTTTCACCTCACACGGCTCCTCACTTGCTTGGCTCTTGTTATGAGCACCCTTATCCGACTTACATCCCAAGATTACAGGAACGTCATTAACCCATATCCACTCCCACTTTTCCCATTTCTGGGCTAGTTTGTTCATGGTTCTTTCGAGGTCTCTTTTCCTGATTTCTTTCAAGTCGCTTGCCGTCTTTTTCTGGTGGCAATGACGATGGAGAAGTTGTAGGTTTTTATATTCATCCTTACCTCCGATGGCTCTGGGGATGATATGGTCAACTTCCATTTTGTCACCGTCTCTAAACGAATGTCCACAGTGAGGACACACCCCTTTTTGATTCTTTAAAAGTGTTGCCACTCTTATTGGTAATTCCGGGTGTTTCCCTAATCGTTGACTCCAGTAGATAAAATTCCCATCGAACGGACTTGCATTCCCTTTTACTTTGACGTATTTAGAGCTAACCGCTACATCAGAGTGTCTGTTAAGTTCAAGCCCATTCTTGTTTGAGAATACCCAGTTATTCCCTCCAAGTAATCCTTCCTTTCTGGATTTTCCCCAGTATTTAGAGGCAACCCATTGGGCGTTTTTGTTGGGATGTCGTCTTCGAGCCCAGGTTCGTAGTTTAAGATAAAGATAGTTATCCAATCCGCTGAAAATTTCTTTACTACAGACTGTTTTGAAGTAATTACACCAACCAGTAATGATTGGGTTTAGATGTTTTATCACCCCCTCCTGTGGTGCTGATTTGTGACTCTCAATTACTTCTGCCATCTTTTTCATATGAGCCTTTATGCTCTTACAGCTTGGTCTAATAATTGTTTTGTAACCTAGTAGATTTCCGTGTGTATCCTTCCCTGAGTTGTACTTTCCTACTTGGTATTGTCTTATGTGAAAACCTAAGAAGTCAAAGCCAGGTTTTTCATTGTCTAATGAGTTCAAGGTATGAGTTAATCGGGTCTTACTAGGTTTAAGTTCTAACCCTATCCCTTTGAGCCAATCCGATATAATTTCCTGACATCTTTTTACTACCTCTAGGTCTTCGTGTAGGATGACAAAATCATCAGCATATCTTATTAGGGATAAGCTACTTCTTTTGTTAAATTTATCCACCGGTTTTCCTGAAGGCGTGAACATATTGAGGGTTTCTGCATACTGCTTGACCCTTTCTTCCATTCCGTGCAAGGCTATGTTTGCCAGCAAAGGTGAGATAACCCCTCCTTGAGGCGTGCCTTGAGATGTCTCATCTAATACTCCCTTATCCATCACTCCTGATTTCAACCAAGCCCGAACTTGTCGGGTTAAGGATGGATAAGTATTCAATTTCAACAAAAGGGGTTTATGGTCGATACAATCGAAGCACTTACTAATGTCTGCATCTAATACAAATTTAGGTTTGTATCTAATGGCATTGAAAATGGCTTGGACTGCATCATGGGTAGAACGTCCGGGTCTAAAGCCGTAAGAATTAGGTTCAAATCGACATTCCCATTCTGGTTCTAATGCCAATTTCACCAAAGCCTGCATAGCGCGTTCATACATTGTAGGTATCCCTAGAGGTCGTTTCTCTTTAGTTCCTGGTTTATCAATCCATACCCTACGGGTAGGTCTTGACTTGGAACCTAGTTTTAACCGACTTACCAGTGATAATCGTTGCATGGGAGACAGTGACTTAACACCATCCACCCCTGCCGTCTTCTTACCCTGGTTATCCTGAGTTACTTTCCTGACTGCTAACAGCCTTGCTGACCATGATTTAATCAACATTTTCTGGAGCCTACGCACTGCGAACATATCACCACTTTCCGAGGCTCTGTAAATCCTATTTTGTAGCTTAAAAACGGTTTTCTCCACTTTCTTCCAGTCGATGTCTGACCACTCCGTTTTATCAACTTCATAGTAAA
>JBEDKD010000084.1:0-6036 GCA_041172365.1 Cyanobacteriota bacterium
ATCTGAGTCAATTTGTCAAGTAAAATATCCGCGGTTATTTTTTATCATTACGGCCTCCATGACTACTAATCCCACAGTAACATCTAGCAAAAAGCCTTCTAAAGTGGAAGGCATGAAAGAACGTAGCAATTATTTGCGAGAACCGATCGCGACTGAGTTATTACAAGATACAACCCACTTCAGTGAAGAGGGGATACAAATGCTCAAATTTCACGGTTCCTATCAACAGGATAACCGTGATAATCGTGTCAAGGGGCAAGAAAAAGATTATCAGTTAATGCTTCGCACTCGCAGTCCGGGTGGTTTCATCCCGCCCCAACTGTATCTGACGTTAGATGATTTATCCGTCGAATATGGTAATGGAACGTTACGGGCGACGACACGACAGGGATTTCAACTGCATGGGGTGTTGAAGAAAAATATCAAGACAGTGTTTGCCGCGATTATTAAAAGCATGGGGTCAACCCTGGGAGCCTGTGGTGATTTAAACCGGAATGTGATGGCCCCCCCCGCGCCCTATAAAAATCGTCCTGAGTATGAATACGCGAGAATTTATGCGGATCGGATCGCGGATTTATTGACTCCCCAGACGGGAGCTTATTATGAAATTTGGTTGGATGGGGAAAAGGTGATTTCCGCAGAAGAACATCCAGAGGTAAAAGCGGCTCGTCAACGCGATCGCAATGGCACAAATTTCCCCGACAAAGAGGAACCGATTTACGGAACCCATTATATGCCACGCAAATTTAAGATTAGCGTGACAGTACCCGGAGATAATTCGGTGGATCTCTATTCCCAGGATTTAACCTTAGTGGTGATGACGAATAAAGCCGGGGAATTAGAGGGGTTTGATGTCTTCGCGGGGGGGGGTTTAGGTCGCACCCATAATAAAGAGGAAACTTTTGCGCGTATTGCCGATCCCCTTTGTTACGTCTCTAAGGATGATGTATATGATCTGGTAAAGGCCGTTGTCGCGACTCAAAGAGATTATGGCGATCGCACTGATCGTCGTCATGCACGATTAAAGTATCTGATGCACGAAAAGGGGATTGAATGGTTTAGTGCTAAGGTTTCCGAGTATTTTGGCAAACCCTTAGAAGCCTTTAAGCCATTACCAGAATGGAAGTATCAGGACTTTTTAGGATGGCATGAACAGGGAGATGGTAAATTATTTTTGGGAATCTCCATTGATAATGGTCGCGTTTACGATCGCGGGGACTTTAAACTGAAAAGCGCGTTACGCTCCATTGTGGAGAAATTTAATGTACCAATTTTGTTAACTCCTCATCAAAACTTGTTATTTTATGATATTGCGGCAAAAGACAAGAAAGAAATTGAGGAAATTTTAACTCGTGCCGGTATTCGCAAAGAATCAGAGATTGATCCGTTAGTGCGTTACGCGATGGCTTGTCCGGCCTTACCGACTTGTGGGTTAGCTGTGACGGAATCTGAGCGAGTTATCCCAGAGATTTTAGGGCGGATTCGGAGTATTTTAACCAAAGTCGGTTTGGAAAAAGAACACTTTGTTGTAAGAATGACAGGGTGCCCCAATGGATGTGCGAGACCTTATATGGCAGAATTGGGGTTTGTGGGAAGTGCTCCCGAAGCCTATCAAGTTTGGCTCGGAGGTTCCCCCAATCAAACGCGGCTGGCCAAACCTGTTGTAGAAAAGCTTCCAGTCAAGGATTTGGAAGCTTTTCTGGAGCCTGTTTTTGTTTTTTTCAAGCAAAAACGTCAAACGGCTGAGAGTTTTGGGGATTTTTGCGATCGCGTTAGTGCGGAATCCATTCTTCAGTTTGTAACCAATTACCAATCTACTGCATCAATGACTGAGACTATCGATCAAGTTGTAACCGTTGAAGAGGAGCAAGACGCTCCCGCTGCTAAGACTCGTCGTCGCATTAGCGTGCGTGATGAAATCTACACTCAGATTAAGGAAGAGGCTGCGCGTCAGGGGAAACCGATTACGCAGTTAGCCACTGAGGTATTGGCAGATTATTTGAAAAAGGCGAAAGAAGGAAACTGAGGCTCCCCCGGATGAAGGAGGAAGGAGCTAGGGGGAAGGATGAAGGTAACTGGTTAGTTTTCAGAGCATCATCCCAGAAACCCGGTTTCTGAGCCTGAATTTCTGATTTTTGATAAGATATAATCTCAAATCCCCAATCCCAAATCCTACATCCCCAATTTAATGTCTCAGTTTCAACGTATCGCGATCGCTCTTTCTCAAGTCTGTGATTCTTTGATTGATTTAACTGCTTTCCAACAGCATTATTTAAGTCGAGTTTTGCGCTTGAGGGAGGGCGATCACTTTTTGGTACTTGATGGGCTTGGCCATTGTTGGTTAACTCGATTAATACCATCTCCGACGGGTAAGGGTTTGGGGGGTGAAATGTTAGAGGAATTTTCTTTAACGACGGAATTACCTGTTGATGTTACTTTAATCGCGGCCTTACCCAAGGGGAATGCCTTTGATGATGTGGTGCGTCAGGTGACGGAGTTAGGGGTAAATTGTATTATTCCAGTAATCAGCGATCGCACTCTTTTAAAACCCAGTCCGCAAAAGCTCCAACGCTGGCGGCGTATAGCCTTGGAAGCCTCCGAACAGTCGGAACGGGTGATTATTCCTACTATTGCTGATCCCCTTTCTTGGAGGGACTGTCTGGAAACAGTGACTCAAGGACAAAGATTTATTTGTGAGGCGCGCGGTGAGTTTCCCCATTTATTGACAGTTTTAGAGCCCCCCCAACCCCCCTTAATCAGGGGGGAGAAGGATTTTCCCCTATTACCCGCGATCAGCATCGCGATCGGGCCCGAAGGGGGATGGACCGAAGGTGAAGTCAAAGACGCGATCGAATCAGGGTTTCAAGCCGTTTCTCTGGGTTCTCGCATTTTCCGAGCCGTTACCGCCCCTCTCGTCGCGTTATCCTTAATTGCTGCTAAATACGAATCCATTTAGATAAAAGATATAGGCGAATAATTAATCTAATTCGCGACGGCCTTCTAATGCTTTCGCTAAAGTAACTTCATCCGCGTATTCTAAATCTCCCCCCATTGGCAAGCCGAAAGCAATACGCGTCACCTTAGTAAAAGGTTTCAGTAATTGGCCGACATATAATGTCGTAGTCTCCCCTTCCACACTCGGACTAATGGCAATAATTACCTCTTTAATCTGATCCTGACTGACTCGCCTAACTAAAGGTTGAATCGTTAATTGTTCAGGGCCAATGCCATCCATAGGGGAAATAACACCCCCTAAAACATGATATTTTCCGCGATATTCCCTGGTTTTTTCTAACGCGATCACATCACGGGAGTCTGCCACTACACAAAGAGTTTTACTATCCCGTTGAGGATGACGACAAATTTCACAAACCGGATCAGCCGACAAGTGAAAACATACCTGACATAAACCGACTTGTTGTTTCGCGTCCAAGATGGCTTGGGCAAGAGTTTTTACTTCTTGATCGGAGCGTTTAATAATATAAAGAGCCAGACGTTGGGCTGTTTTTGAGCCTATGCCTGGTAAACGCTGTAATTGTTCTATTAAACGGGCTAAAGGTCGTGTGTACAAGATGGGTAATAAGGAAGAGGGAAGAAGGAAGAAGGAAGAAGGAAGAGGGAAGAAGGAAGAAGGAAGAGGGAAGAGGGAAGAAGGTGACACGAAGGTGTTGAGATTAACCGCCGCTGATTTTGGCTTTGTAACCTAATTTGGTAAGAATCTCAAGGAGTTTTTGGGTGTGGTTGCCTTGAATTTCGATCTCGTTATCCTTGAGTGTACCCCCGGCACCGCATTGATTTTTCAATTGTTTTAATAAGGTATCAAGGGTTTCGGGCTTCGCGACAAACCCGGTAATCACTGTGACGGTTTTACCACCGCGGCCTTTACGCGTGGCTTGGATTCTCACATTTTGTTTTGAGGGGGGGAGTTCTTCGATCGCTCTTTCTAGGGCTTCTTCGTTGTTGCCGAATTCTGAATAAACGACTCGATAACCTTGGTTTTTGCCTTTAGAGGTACTCATCGCGGGGTTGTTGATAGATAAGCTTTTTTGATTCTACCACTCCGTAGTCTTGTCTGACTATCTACCTTGGGGCGGAAAAATGCCTGATTTCAGCAAACAATACCTTCGCCTTCGTTGGGTTTTGCGCTGCGCGCACGCGACGCAGGCCTCAACCCAACCTACGAATCTTCCGTCTTCCCTCTTCCTCTGTGCCTTTGTGCCTTTGTGGTTCATTCTTTCTTCCAAAGAAAACCCAAGGAAGATGTTGGGTTTCGTGCCTCAACCCAACCTACGAATCTTCCTTCTTCCTCTGTGCCTCTGTGCCTTTGTGGTTCATTCCTTCTTCCCTCTTCCTTCTTCCTTCTTCCCTCTTCCTTCTTCCTTCCTTGATATAATTGAAAATTGTCCACAAAATTCTCTTCAAGGCCGTGACTACAACTCCTCTACGTCCAACCCCTGAAATAGCACAACGCCCCGATCCTCTGGGACGGTTTGGTAAATTTGGCGGTAAATATGTCCCTGAAACTCTTATGCCCGCCCTCGCGGAATTAGAAACGGCATTTTATCAATATCGTAATGATCCCGATTTTCAACAAGAATTACAAGGTTTATTACGCGATTATGTCGGCCGTCCTAGCCCTTTATATTTTGCTGAACGTCTCACCAGTCATTACGCGAAACCAGATGGTTCTGGAGCGCAAATTTACTTAAAACGGGAAGATTTAAACCATACAGGTGCTCATAAAATTAATAATGCTTTAGCTCAAGCTCTGTTAGCTAAACGCATGGGTAAAAAACGTGTTATCGCGGAAACTGGTGCGGGTCAACATGGTGTCGCGACCGCGACGGTTTGTGCTCGTTTTGGCTTAGAGTGTATTATTTATATGGGCGTTCATGATATGGAACGTCAAGCTTTAAATGTATTTAGAATGCGTTTAATGGGGGCGGAAGTTCGTCCGGTGGAGGCGGGTACTGGTACGCTTAAGGATGCGACTTCCGAAGCGATTCGTGATTGGGTGACAAATGTTGAAACTACTCATTATATTTTAGGTTCGGTTGCGGGACCTCATCCTTATCCGATGTTGGTTCGTGATTTTCACACGATTATTGGGGAAGAAACTCGCGCTCAATGTTTGGAAAAGTGGGGGGGTTTACCTGATATTTTATTGGCTTGTGTGGGGGGCGGTTCTAACGCGATGGGTTTATTCCATGAGTTTGTTAATGAGTCTTCTGTTCGCTTAATTGGTGTGGAAGCTGCGGGTGAGGGGGTTGATACTAATAAACACGCGGCGACTTTAACTAAGGGCCGTGTGGGTGTGTTACATGGCGCGATGAGTTATTTGTTACAAGATGATGATGGCCAAGTGATTGAACCTCATTCTATTAGCGCGGGTTTGGATTATCCGGGTGTTGGCCCTGAACATAGTTTTTTGAAGGAGATTGGTCGCGCTGAATATTATAGTGTTACTGATGCTGATGCTTTGGCTGCCTTTCAGCGTCTTTCTTTATTAGAGGGTATTATTCCGGCTTTGGAAACTTCTCACGCGATCGCGTATTTAGAAACTCTTTGTCCTCAATTAAGTGGTAGTCCTCGGATTATTATTAATTGTTCGGGACGGGGTGATAAGGATGTGCAAACCGTTGCTAAAGTTCTCAATTCTTAATTAAGTTTTCAATCCCCCTTAATGGGGGATAATTACCCCTCAAAAGTCCCAATCTTGGTGACTTTTGAGGGGTAGTTGTCATTTTCTATTTTCTCATAAAAGTCTTTTCTTGGTGTCTTGGTGTCTTGTTTGGGATTATTAAACACAAAGACACTAAGACACAAAGGGGGGGTTTTCTCTCTAAGGGGAATTAATGAAGATAAGAATTGCTCCTCACCTTTTGCCTATTGACATTCTCTCTCTTTTCTTGGTGTCTTGGTGTCTTGGTGGTTATAGCACAGTTTTCGGGATTATTAAACACAAAGACACTAAGACACAAAGGGGGGGTTTTCTCTCTGAGGGGAATTAATGAAGATAAGAATTGCTCCTCACCT
>JBEDKD010000085.1:0-7418 GCA_041172365.1 Cyanobacteriota bacterium
AAAGAATTTGATTACATAATTTTACCGCTTGACCGCTTCCTGTTGTACCGCAATAAAATATTTTTTTTCCCATCACTTCTAATAAGGGTTGACACAGATCAAAATCAGCGCGATCGCCCCCTACCATAATCGTCAAAGTCCCATTTTTCGCACCGATATCGCCCCCGGAGACTGGTGCATCTAAAAAACGTAATTGATGTTTGTTTAATTCCGTTGCTAAATGAATCGCTGCTTGAGAGCCAATGGTACTAAAATCAACGATAAGAGCTCCGGGTTTCGCTCCTTGAGAAACGCCATTTTTGCCAAGCAAAACTTCCTCCACATCAGGGACATCTCCCAGACAGGAAAAGATGAAATCAGCAGAAGATATCGCGTCGCGGAGAGATGAAACAATTGTCGCACCCGCATTGGCGGCAAATTCGACCCCAGGGCGATTGGGGGTACGATTCCACGCGGTAACATTTAAACCACTACGGGCGAGATTTGCTGTCATATATGCGCCCATTACGCCTAAACCGAGAAAAGTGATATTTTGAGTCATTTTTGAGGATTGAGAGGTTTTTTTATATTATATGGGATAACAAGCGCGATCGAATGTAGGGAAACGGCAGTGCCGTTTCCGGGGGAAGTTTTTATGATGAATTGATCTTTGTCCATTTGTGCGATAATTTTACTTTAGCGCGTAGGGTTGGATCAAAAAACGGTTTCTCCAAGAAACAGGGTTTCTCTAATATTTAAAGAGTGGGAAGTGACTCTTATGTTATAATTAATTAAGATATAGTGTTAACCTTTCTTTCAGAGGTAAAACTTGTGGCACAGGCATCTTGCCTGTGACGGGCTAAGGCCCGTACCACATTTATATCTCATTTGAAAATGCTATAAATATCACTTAGAAAAATATCCAAAATACCTTTATTTTCTTTATAAATATCTGGAAACTTGACCCCCCAAAATAAAACCACTTGTCAATCTATTAGTTTATATGATATAATCCATGATGCAAAAACAAGAGGGGTTTGTTTCTGCTAATATTCCTACCCGTTTAGAGCGAAAATGAAAGCTGTTATCTTATTATCTGGTGGCCTTGATTCTTCTACGGTTTTATATCAAGCTAAAGCTGATCAATGTGACTGTTATGCGATTTCTTTTGATTATCAACAACGTCATCGACGGGAGTTAGAATCCGCGTTAGAAATCAGTCGTGAGGTGGGTGTTATTGCCCATCAAATTGTGAAATTTGACCTCACTCTTTGGGGGGGTTCTGCTTTGACTGATAATAGTTTGGACTTGCCCCGCGATCGCGATTTAGCCGAAATGTCTGAAGACATTCCTATCACCTATGTACCCGCGAGAAATACGATTTTTCTCAGTTTTGCCCTAGCCTATGCAGAAGCCTTGAATGCTAGTCGTATTTATCTGGGAGTCAATGCCTTAGATTATTCCGGTTATCCTGATTGTAGGGGTGATTATCTTGACGCGATGCAAGAGGTTTTTCGCTTAGGCACAAAACAAGGTAGAGAAGGAGAACCTATTGAGATTATCGCGCCTTTGTTGCATCTGAAAAAGACTGGAATTATCGAATTAGGTAATAAATTAGGGGTTCCTTGGCAGAAAACTTGGTCCTGTTATGCAGGTGGTGAAGAAGCTTGTGGTGTCTGTGATTCCTGTCGTTTACGTCTCGCGGCTTTTCAGGAATTAGGATTAAATGATCCTTTACCTTATTTACAGAGATGACTCGGAGAAACCGCGTTTCTTAGGCTAAAATTTAATACAGTAGAGCAGGCATCTTGCCTGCTTTCCGGCACTTATAGTCATTTCAACGTATATTGAGAAATTAAAAAAACAGTCACAGTAATAATTTACTAGATTTAACGCGTCTCATTTTATTTGGAATGACTATACACCACTAAGGCACTAAGGCACTAAGGAAGAAGGAAGAAGGGAGAAGGAAGAATGAGGAAGTAATACACCACTAAGGCACTAAGGCACTAAGGAAGAAGGGAGAAGGAAGAAGGAGGAAGTAATACACCACAAAGACACTAAGACACTAAGGAAGAGGGAAATCCTCAGAAGGAATTACTCAGTAGTAATATAATCATTTCAGCTAAGATTGAGCAATTAAAAAAAACAGTCACAGTAATAATTTGCTACATTTAACGCGTCTCATTTTTATTTGGAATGGCTATATGAAACTACCAAGCCAATAATCAAGTTATTTAATTTCCATTCCTTACGCGATTTTTTCCCAGGTAAGGATGCCTGTGAGAAACCGGGTTTCTTCACCGATTTTTGTCATAGGTAACAGATGATTGCCAGAAACCCGGTTTCTCTACCGATTTTTGTCATAGGTAACAGATGACTGTAAGAAAGCGGGTTTCTTACGCGATGACAGAAACCCGGTTTCTTTGGTTTCAGTGTATAATCAAGAAACATTCATTGGCGATAGTGATTTGATTTTATTATGACATTAGCTACGACTGATTCTCTCCTTGAAATTGCCCAAAAGACTCGCAAAGGGGCCCAAAAATTAGCGATTTTATCCAGTGACGCGAAAAATCAAGCTTTAGAGTCGATCGCGTCTTTCCTAGAAGCATCATCTTCAGAAATTATCGCGGCAAATCAAGCCGATTGTGAAGCCGCGGAGTCTGAAGGAATTGCCAAAGCATTATATTATCGTCTGAAATTAGATGAAGGTAAATTAAAAAGCGCGATCGCGGGTGTGCGAGATGTGGCAAAATTAACCGATCCCGTGGGAGTAGTCCAAATTCACCGGGAATTAGATGCAGGATTAATCTTAAAACGAGTAACTTGTCCTCTAGGGGTTTTAGGAGTGATTTTTGAAGCACGTCCCGAAGCCTTAATTCAAATAGTATCCCTGGCCATAAAATCAGGAAATGGTGTGATTTTAAAAGGTGGTAAAGAGTCCATTCGTTCCTGTGAAACCTTAATAAAAATCATTCATCAAGCCTTAGCAGAAACCGCGGTAAATCCTGATACAGTACAATTATTAACAACCCGCGAAGAAATTTTAGGACTATTAAAATTAGATGATTATGTTGATTTAATTATCCCCAGAGGTTCTAATTCTTTTGTGCGTTTTGTCCAAGAAAATACCCGCATTCCTGTTTTAGGCCATGCTGATGGGATTTGTCATTTATATATTGATAAAAATGCTAAGGTTGAGGACGCGATCGCGATTACCGTTGATTCCAAAACCCAATATCCCGCGGCTTGTAACGCGATAGAAACCTTATTAATTCATCGAGAAATCGCCTCAGAAATATTACCATTAGTAGGGAAAGCCTTAGAAGAAAATAAAGTAGAATTAAGAGGGGATGTCGAGACTTGTCAAATTCTCAAGAATATTAAACCAGCAACGGAAGAAGATTGGGAAACCGAATACAGTGATTTAATTTTAGCCATAAAATTAGTAGATTCAGTGGAAGAAGCCATTAACCATATTAATATTTATGGTTCCCGACATACAGAGGCAATTGTCACCGAAAATGAAGAAACCGCGAAGATATTTTTATCCCAAGTAGATGCCGCGGGAGTCTATCATAATTGTTCGACAAGATTTGCCGATGGATTCCGTTATGGTTTTGGGGCAGAAGTAGGAATTAGCACCCAACAAATGCCGCCACGGGGCCCCGTTGGTTTAGAAGGAGTGGTTACTTATAAATATCAAATAGTGGGAAATGGCCATATTGTTGCCAGTTATTCTGGCAAGAATGCCAAAGATTTTACCCATCGAGATTTATAACCGTAGGGGCGAAGCAGTCGGGCAAAAAGTCCTTGGGTGCAAACCATAAATTATCTGCCCGAATGCTTCGCCCTGAATATTCCCTTGATCACGTGACAAAAAAAGTAGGAGGTATTACTCTAATCCATTTTCTTTTAAAATGCGATTAAGTGTATCAACTTCTTGAGTCTTTCCTTGCTCTTTAAATAAATCTCTGGCTTTTTTCAAGGCAACCGCGGCTTCTTGAGGACGCTTTAATTCAAACAAAACGCGACCTAAAAAATATTGAAAAATCGGAACATTTGGCTTGAGTTGAGCAGCAGTTTCAAACTGTTTTAGAGCTTCATTAAAGTTTTTTTGCATAGCTAATACACTGCCTAAATTAGCATGAGCTTCGGCAAAGGTATCATCTATTTGAATGGCGGTGCGAAAGGATTTTTCCGCATTAGCAAAATCTTTCTTCTGCACATAATCAACGCCTTGTTTAAAAGCCGCGATCGCGTCTGGTTTTGGAGTTCCTTGGGGAGCGTTTGGTGGTTTTGGTATCCCTTGGGGAGTTTGACTTAAATGATGATCACTGGAATAACTATTGGGAGGTGGAGTTGATGAATTGGCGGCAAAAACTACCGATGAAGTTAATACACTCAGGAGTGCCGTAGAAAGCGCGATGGCCCCCCGCTCCGCCCGTAGGGCTATCGCATTAAACTTGATGATTTTTTTCATTAAAAAAACGAGTAATTTAGTACATGAAACCGTTATTAAGTATTAGGTATTAGGTTGCAGGTTTTAGGCTTGAATTTTTCATGTTTTCCCCCTCTTTCCTCTTCCTTCCACCTTCCACCTTCCACCTTCTTCCTTCTTCCTTCTTCCCTCTTCCCTCTTCCTTCTTCCCTCTTCCTTCTTCCTTCAATAAAGAGCTTCCAAAAAAGTTTGGACTTTACCATTAGGACGTAAAAGGACGCGAATTTTAGGACGTTTACCATCAGAAACCGTAGAAACAAAAGGTTCCCCAACTAAAGGCATATTGGTGCGATCAACAAATTCTCCCGCGGCCGTACCCATAGGAAAAATTTGTTGAATGGAACCATTACTATCAAGTTGTAAACTATATTCCAAAGTATCCTTTAACCCTTTTGGCGGTTGCCAGCGCTCTTGGAAATATTGTCTCGCTTCCACCACTTGGGGAATACTATCAAATAATGTCGGTTTTTGACTAGGTTTTGCCGCGATAAGATCCGGGCTGCCCGTTAGAGCTCCCTTATCTTTAGACGTTTCAGAATTATCCTTAGTTTCCTTAGTTTCCTTTAACTCCTCTGGAGAAGGATCATCTTGCAAAGGGGGTAACTCCGTCACCGTGCCAAGATTCGCTCCCAGGGGAGTATTAGGAATATTAATTTGAGGAAGAGGCGCGGGACTGCTCAAAGGGGGAGGAGGGGGAGGAAGTACAGCCGGAGGAAAATTATCCCTCGGTACCACCGTCACGCGCTCTGGTGTCCTCCCTTGCTGTGGGGCTCTATTCTCAAAACGCTCCACGGGAGGCTGTGGTGGTGGCACATAATTCCCCATTTCCCCATTAACAGGGATAGTCATTACCTGTTCCCTTGGTCCCGACACCTGATTAGACTGATTAGGTGGAGGAAATAATAAAGGTGGTGGCTTAATCGGACTCGGTTTGACAAAGGGACTCGGTGTCACATTGACGATTAACGGAGTAGGAGAAACAACCCCCTTAGCACCGATGGGCGGTGGTGGGATCAGGGGAGTGGGAGAAACACTGGGTTTCGGGGGAGTGGGAAGAGTGGAAATTTTCCCCCCCATTGGTGGCATCCCAGGTATGGGAAGGGGTGAAGAAGTCGCGATCGCGCTATTGTGTTTTTCTTGGTTGGCAGAATTTTCGATCACTTGGGCGACACTCGCGGTTAAACCTAATGTTAAAACCGTGATCGCGGCAGTTTTTAACCATGTGGGACTTTTCCGACGAGACTTTTTCTGATTAGGTAAAGCAGTCAACTCAGAGGTATATTCCTCCAAGGCACTAATTAAATCAAATAACTGAGTAGGGGTAAGATGAACAACTGGTTTTGAACCCTCATCAGCTAATTGTCCTAAAAATAAATCATGGGTTAATAAACCCCTAGGTTTAAGATAAATATCCGTCGGGGAACGTAAAATCGGTTCCGAGGGAGAGACATCTTCAACTTCATCGTTGATGGGGGCAATTTTCTCCCTCGGAGAATGACTTAAAAAATCTTCTACATAATTAGTCACCGCATCATAGAGGGCTTCTAGTTGTTGCTCATTGCCCCGTATCGTGACATATTCTTCTTCTGGTAAACGTGGATCGTCAAACGCGAGAGAAAATTGCAAAGATTTAAACAAATTTTCACGACTCCAACGTGCCAAGAGCGATCGCGTGGCAGTAATTTCTAAAGTACAAGTAGGAGGCGTATATCGTCGCTGAACCATGTTAATTTTGATAAAGTGTTAATAATTATCGAGCGCGATCGAGAAGAGCTAACCAGAGACGGCGATGCCCACTGGGACTACTATAAAATAATAAATCAATCAAAAGTTTCATCGCTAACTGAGTCAATTCATCACTGGATAACTCCTCCCCATCATCCATGCGCTCTCGGTAAGTATTGCTAAATTTATCAATATAATCTCCCAATAATCCGACAGTATAAGGAGGGCGGTTTTGTTCTGTCATTTGTTCTAAAAGCGCGACAGCACGACGAATTAAAGCCTGATGCTGTTTAGCCAACTGACAACTAATTAAAACCAACGATCGCGCCTCTTCCACATCCAATTTTTTACGTCCCCCTTGGCCTTTGCGTTTAGGGTTAGACTGACGCAAACGCCATAAAGCCACGCGATCAGCCACCAGAGAATCCAAATTCAATTCAGACGCGACTCGGAGAATCGCCTCAGATCCGATACCCGCGAGGGCTTCTAAAGCTAAAATTACCAAGTCCAGTTGAGCTTTAATATTATCTAACTGAACGGGTTCCGGTGCATTGTGGGCTAATTCCTCCCAGTTGGCCGGAAGGGGGGTTTCATCGTTAGTAGGAGTGGAAGACTTCACTATTGAGCGCATAGCATCAGCTTAGGGATTGAGACTGCTGTTGGCATAACCGTTACAAAAAATGCGACAAGCTCGCCCTTAATCTAATAAAGTATGACACGGTTTCCCCAAACACTCCATAGAGGGTTAGAGTCATTCCGGGCATTTTGATTAATAATCCTACGCGACTGGGGTAAAATAAATCAATTAGGACTTACTTAAAAACGAGCTAATAGAGATAAAATTTCCTGCGCGTAGCGATCTGTGGGCGATTACCCATCTTGGGTGATTCCATTGTACCGCGGTGCAGTACCATCTCAACCATCACCAAGCATTTTTCTCTCCCTTTCCATTCCTCTGTGATCTAATCGGCTTTTGTGGTTCATCAAAAAATAAATTATTTCCTCAGAAATCCGAAAAAAACGATAGAAAAAGCCCCCTGATCGCCCTAATTCATCTGTGTTTCTCTGCGTACCCTACGGGAAGGCTTCGCCTATATCCGCGGTTAAAAAAAAAGCGCGATCGTGTGGAATGGGGGCGGGTTCTCCAATGATTTCTAGCACCTACGGATAACCATAATAAACCCCTCACTCCAACCGTTAAATTCAATTA
>JBEDKD010000086.1:0-35207 GCA_041172365.1 Cyanobacteriota bacterium
ACACTATAGTTATGATATTTATTCCTTCTCATACAGAGTAGTACAAACCCGACAAATTAAGTACGGTTTTCCCGAAAAAAAAGCACTTTTTCTCGCCCTCTTCCCCCAGATACTCCAAAAGTAAAGGTAGGGTAACTACACCCGAAAAAGTAGGGTTCCCTCGATTGTTATTTTCAGAGACAATTAGCACAATATGAATGTAAGCAAACGAGCTTAACAACCAAAAACAACAACGATTATCAAAGAGGCAAAATTATGTTGATTCGTTATTGGCCCCCTTTCACCGAACTCGAAAAAGTCCGTCGTCAAATTGACCGCGCTTTTGAACAAATCACCGACACAATTGAACATCAACCGGAAGCCAATTGGCGGCCTTCCATCGAATTAAAAGATAAAACTGATTGCCTAATACTCAAGGCCTATCTACCCGGAATAGAACCCAAAGATTTAGATATTCAAGTAACAAAAGACTCCGTTTCCCTTGCCGGAGAACGTCGTTCAGACTCCGAAGATGAGAAATTAGGATATTATTATACCGAATTTCTCTATGGCAAATTCCATCGTGTTTTAAACCTGCCAGTACCCATTATTAACGATCAAGTTCATGCCGACTTTACCAATGGAGTATTAACCCTAACATTACCCAAAATAGTAGAAGCCCGTGAGAAAGTTGTCAAACTTAATCTCGGTGAAGTTCTGGATAGCCCCAAAAATCCTACATTAGAAGGAAATAGTTAATCTCTTTCTATCTGAGATAATGACGCTCCTCCCGTTAACTAAAAATAGATAGATAATCAAAACTCCCGTGGCTGGTAACACGGGAGTTTTTTTTTCAAATATAGCAGAAGGAAGAAGGAAGAAGGAAGAAGGAAGAAGGAAGAAGGAAGAAACCATAAAATCAATGGTTTGGGCCATTAAGAAAGTCCTAACCCTTTTGGCGGTTGCTATATATTTACCAAACCAATACAGATTTAAGACGTAATAAGTTTAAACACATCTGTGTTTATCTGCGTTTAGGAGCGGTTAAATAAATTCACATAAATTATAATTACAGGAAGTGATAAGGTGGGAGAGCATTACTTAAATGTAATTCCCAATAGGGTGTTAAAAGTTGCCATTCTTGCACTCTCTCCCCCAGAAGAAACTCCTCTTGACGTGAGACAAGGAGATAAAGTCGCTCGATCGCGCCTTGGGGTTCACCCAAAAGAGTACGATAATGACTATTAAAAAAACTTAGTAATTTTTCCCATTGCTCTTTCTGTTTTTCTTGGTATTCTTGCTGAAGTTGATAGGCACGTTTCTTCTGAAGAAAATAATTACGCCCTGATGCTGTCTCTGTTGTTTCACTGGCAGGAAATAACTCCCCAACCGAGTATTCACGAGGACTAATTTTTAATAAATATTCCGCCTTTCCTTCAAAATCCTTTAATTTGGGCAGATAGAGATCACTGTGGGATTCTAAATGCTCTAATAATGTCTCTCTGGAGAGAAAATAAGTCCCAAAGCGAAGGGGTAAAACCGTCGTTTTTTGGAACATTTCACAGAGGACGCGATCGTGGGATAATACGGCTTCCATCAGACGCGTTTCATTATCTTTTAAATCCTCTAGGGATAATTCTGGCTCCACCAGAGCCGCGATTTCTTTATTACTAATAATAAGTTCGAGGGGGCTCACTAAACCGAAAGGTAATTCAAAGGGAGCTTTAAGTGGTTTCAGAAACGCGTAAGTGTACATGAGACATCTCCTAAAATTATCGTAGGGTAGGCTAACCCTGCCTTCGGGCACCTATAGGCGAAACTACTATAGTAATCCCAAATGAGTTGTCATAGATTTAATGTTATAGTCATTCCCAATAAAAAGGAGACGAGTTAAATCTAGCCAATTCTTACTGTCACTGTTTTTTGAATTTCTCAATATACGTTGAAATGATTATATTACTTCAGAGAAATTCCTTCCTCTGAAGTCCTCTTCCTTAGTGTCTTTGTGTCTTAGTGTCTTTGTGTCTTAGTGTCTTTGTGGTGTATTACTTCCTCTGAATTCCTGCTCCCTTCTTTCTTAGTGTCTTAGTGGCAAAGTGGTGTATAGTCATTCCCAATAAAAATGACAAGAGTTAAATCTAGCCAATTCTTACTGTCACTGTTTTTTGAATTTCTCAATATACGTTGAAATGACTATAAATGTGGTACGAGCTCTGAGCCCGTCACAGGCAAGATGCTTGTGCCACAAGTTTTACTTCTGAAATTGAAACACTATATATTATTTTCAATGGGGAGTTAATTGAAGAGCAAAACTAATTTTACTCTTGCCTGATTCCCATTGAGTATAGTTAATTCCATATTGGGAAGAGCTATTTTTAGGTGGATGATAATCTATTTCTGTACCATTAATCCAAATGCCTAATTCCGGTGAAATTGTTTCTAATTTCTCTTCTATTTGTCTTAATAGGCTTTCGATGCCCATCGGAGCCTTGATCATATCACTGTTTTGAGATTGCACGATCGCGTCATCGGGTAAGATGTCTATATCAGAGGGTAAAATTTGACCCGTCGTGACATCTATTTGCATAGGAATCCCAGAAACTTCGATTTGGAATATTACCATCAGTCGCAAAGTACCCGTGATCCAATCACTCAAAGGAGACAAAACTTGCGCGTTAACTCCCCCCACTAATTGCATAATATCATAATTAGTTTTCACTATCTGCCATAATAATTTCTTGGTTAAATCTGGCATGAAAATCTCTAACCCTAACCAATTCAGTGTATCTAAGGCTTCCGGTTTTTCAATGGCATCCACCAGTTCACACGCGGCACTAATTAACTGATTTATCGGATCATAAACTTGCCCTACAATCGGCGTTTTTAAGGTTTCGTTGGGATGATTTTGTGATATAATAAAACGTGATATCTGTTCTTTCATTAAAGCAGAAAAGTAACCTTCAAGTAAAGTTTGATTGGTTAATTTTACCTTGGTTTCTAACAACAAAGAAGGCTCTTGTAAGATATCACTAAATGTTTCAGTTGTTGACGGGAAGGACGATGATGCCAGACTCATTTCCCAGTCCTCTTGGGGGGATATTTGCAAATCCGCCCCTGATTCTTCTAATAACCATTTTTCACTTTCTATAGTCCAATTATTATCGTACAGAAAGGAAGTATTCTGTGTCATTTCCGACGTTTTTTCAGGAGAATAAAACTGGAAATTTTCAGTTTCATGAGGGGGATCAGGAAGAAATTCAAAGGCAAGTTTTAATTGTAGTTTACCAGACTGCCAGATGTTTCCGGGTTCGAGAAATTGGATATCACTCGACTGGAAAATTTCTTTCAATTTGGGTGTCGCGTCTTTAATTTTCTGCTCTATCTGGGCGATTAATTGCTGGCAAGGTATCGCGGTTTTGGTAATATGAGTTTCTGAAGATTCGATCAGACTCCCCAGAGAAAGGAGCGATCGCGTAGCTTCTTGATTAGTAACAAGATCAATACACCAAGAAGGGATGGGATCTCCCTTGAGAATCACAACCAGTCGCAGGGTTCCGGTTTCGGATATCTGATGAGGTTGACTCACTTTAGCTTTTACACCCGCCAAAAGTCCCATGACATCATCAGAACTTCTGACAATATACCAGAGCAGTTGAGGGATAAAGTCCAAAACTCGAATGTAATCCGGGCCAGACTCCCTCCTGGGGTTAGGGCCTAACTCCCCCCTCTTCAGGGGGGGGCTGGGGGGGGGTTCATTTTGCCAGACTTCGAGAACTTCGAGAGCTTCCTCACTGAGATAGGGGAGGAGATTTTCCGGTGTCTGAGGTGTATTGGCAGGCCAACCACTACTGGGCGATCGTAATTCCGCGACAATATCGACTAATCGCTCCCAAGTTTCTAAAAGAGGTTGAGAAACCGTTGAGGGGAGTTGATGCGCCTCAAACCAAGCCCGATCCAATTTGACAATTGTCTGGCTAATCTTAGCAAAATCAAACTCTAAGTATGTAATCGTGAGAGAATTCACAGGATTTTGTTTATGGAAGAAGTCTCAATATTTAGCTGTAAAAAGTGTAAATGACTATGCTCTGCAGTCTGAGTCTGAATCGCGATTCCCGAATCACCCCAAGACGCGATCGCTCTGGGAGTCACAGGCCCAACAATATGACCAATATCATTACCCTCATTATCTAAAACCATAATATCTCCCACTGCATCGGCAAGGACATAACCCCAAGTAGCCGCACAAGCACAAACAGGAACAGTTGCTAAGGGAATACGCTTCACTTGCAAAGGCTTTAATTTAATCACTAAGAGGGAGGCTGGATTTCCATTGGCAATCCCAAATAAAGTATAAGGTTCCGAAGTCCGTTGCAAAAGACTTAGTTTCACAGATACGCGAAGTGTACCCACTAAATTACCCCGACGAGTATAAACACGGAAAACCGTTTGGGGAGCCTCTTTCGGATCTTTGTGGATATGCCACACTGTGAGAAGATGACCTCCATCTAAAGGGATTAATTCAGGAAGTCGTTTTGTCGGTAGGGGAATGGTACGCGAGAGTGATAAAATTTTACCTACAGGAGTATTTCCTTTTTTGGAAACAGAATAAAATCTGAGTTCCCCTGCGAGGCCAATGGCTAACCAACGATTATCGGGAGACGCGATCGCTTTATAAAGAGTATAGTTTTTCGTCCCTGTAGAAGTATGTAATTCTTGGGTGGTTAACTCTAATTCTTCCGTTTTTCCGTCTAAATCTACATTCCATAAGGGTTTTCCTACTTTTGATAGCTCCTTGTTGAGCCAGTAAATATGTTTCTGGGTTAATACATAACAACCCCCCTTCACAGGGATTAAACTTCTCACTGAATTGGGTATAGCAATTATTGTTGGCGTTTCTGCCAAGAGGGGATCTTGTCCTCGACTCCACACACTCAGTTGTCTGCCTATGGCACTATACAGATATGTGTCTGCCCCTACTAATAGGGGTTTAGGGGGTGTATTTGTGGAGGCAATAAACCCCGGACTCGGTAGATAATAGGTAGTTGGGGGTTGATTGGCAGTCACTTTTGATGGGGGTAACTCGATGGAGTCTAAGGTCCCAAAGGGAATGACGCGATCGCCCATTTCTTTAACTTGCTCATTCTCCATTGCCACTCTCAAGGCTTGTGCCATTGTCGCCGCGTTGGTAAAACGACGTGCCGGTAATTTTTCTAAGGATTTTTTGATAATCTCCTTTAACGGGTCCGGTAAGATCGCGGGCATCTCAAAGCGTTGATTCAAATGGGCCCACATCAAGTCTCCGGGGTTTCCATGAAAAGGGCGATCGCCGATTAGCATTTCGTATAACAAAACCCCCACCGCGTATATATCTGACATGGGAGAGAATAAACCATAAAATCTCTCCGGGGCCATATACGCGGGAGAGCCTACCGTCGCCGCGGGGGAAATTTCCTGTTTCTGAAGGGTACTACCAATTTCAGGTAAACGACGGGCTATCCCAAAATCCGAGAGTCGAGGCAACCAACTCGTAGAATTTAAGGTTAAGAGAATATTTTCCGGTTTAATATCACAATGAATCACACCGCGATCGTGGGCATATTCCAATCCCCCTAAGACACCTAAGATTAACTGGAGTCCTTCCATCAGTCTTAAAGGTCGTTCCTGTTCCATTAAAGCGCGAAGTGTTCCCCCCTCACAATAGTCCATCACCAGATAACGCCCCGTTGCCGTATGCTCCAAAGCACGACAGGTGACGATATTGGGATGTTGCAAGGTAATCAAAAACCACAGCTCGCGTAAAAATTCGCTCGTTGGCGCTCGTTGATGACTTAACTCCTTGAGAGCCACCAGTTTTGTCGTTGAGCCCGGATCTTTGCCCGGAATACGTCGTACACTGGCACAATATACCCGCCCAAATTGTCCTTGTCCCACTAAGCCTAAAATCCGATATTTAGAATGCCCCATAGCCCATTTCTGTCCACCTTTTCACTCAAGTATGCCCCTTTTCCAGTACATCTGTCTTTAATTCAGCTAATATAAATTTATTAACATTTGTTACAAATTTTCCCTGATCTGAATGAACCCATCGGTGCAGTCTATGTTAACAACAGTGTCTCCTCAACTCAATGTCCAAGAAACAGACATCGGCTCCACTAAAATTATAGATTCGCGGGAGTTATATCGCTCTTGCCATGTCTGGCTACCTGATTGGAAAGAGCGTATCGCGGCCATTTGTGTGGATAGGGAGTATTACAGTTTATTTCGGGCTGTTAAAGACGCAGAGGAAACCCTGACTTTAGTCACTAAACTAGGAAGGAAAGGTAATAAGACTGTAATTACCAAAATTCCTAAAGGTTATGTGATCTGGGTGATTGAGCCCGAAGCTATCCCTGTCAAGTAATCTTAACATAACTTGGGATCGGCATCGACTCCTTTCCATGCCCCCCCCTTTGCGATTAATGATATCATTACTCCCCCCTGAATGTCTCATTATTTACCTTCTATCTATCTTCAACCCTTTCTTCCTCGCTCAATTAAGGAATAAATATGGTCAAAATTATTAAGTTAGAACCCATTGCTGAGGAAATGGCTGTTCAAACTAATTCCAATATTCTAGCTGCCTTGCTCTCTAAAGAATTGCACGTCTTGAAGGAATGTGGAGGCCGCGGAATGTGCGCGACTTGTCACGTTTATATTAAAGATGGGATCGAGGGTTTATCAGGAATGACTCGTCGTGAACAGCGTACATTAGAAGTTATTACTACTGCTAAACCTAATTCCCGTCTCGCCTGTCAAGCCCAAATTCAGGGTGATGGTGTTATTGTTGAGTTACCTACTGGGATGTATCTTAACGCGATCGAAAATGTGGAATCTCTTATTGGTCGTCGCGCTGAACAGGATTTATTACACCCCATTACGGGTCAAGTTGTGGTCGAATCTGGCAAACTTATTACTCGTTCTATTGTGGCTCAACTCAATGAAACTAAGTTCCAAGTAGGACAGTATTTGGCTCGCACCACAGAAGCCTAATTTGATCCGGGGAGAGACATTTTTTGGGGAGTCTCTCCCCTATAATATATCATTAACTCTAGTCTTTAATCTCAAATCTGCAATGGTATTAAGTCAACTTGACCGTTTAAGTAGAGAGTGTGATGGTCGCTATGCGACTAAGGTCGAATTAACCTTTTTGAAAGATTATCTACGTTCGGCTAGTATCCGACTGACGATTTATCAAAAAATACAAAATCTTGACAAAGATATTATTAGTGAAGTAGAAGCTAAAATGCGTTCTATTAATCCTAATTTATTTCGCATCAGTGGGTCAGATGTTACCGAAAAATGGCGCGCCGATACCTTTCGAGTTTTGAGATATATATCCACAGCCGTCCTGATTAATGATCCACAACGGCTGCGCGATCGTGTCTTAACCTGGTTTGAAGTAATATTAAGCTCTTTGAATGCCAAAGAAAGTACGGGAGTCACTTATAAATTAATGCAAGAGGTGATTAAAGGACAATTCACGGTGGAAGAACAAAATTTATTAATGCCTATTTTGGAACTGGTATGCACTAAACTTGGCAGTTAAAATCAAGTGTTCCATTAGTCATATTTTTTCCCATTGGGCAAAATAGCTCCGGCGAAAATTGCTCCTTTGAGATCTGCCCCTGCCAAAATTGCACCTCGTAAATTCGCTTCTTTTAAGTTAGCACGAGACAAGAGAGCTCCTGTCAGATTTGCCTGACTAAGATTACTATTATTAAGTTGAGCACCCGTGAGATCCGCCTTCATTAAACAAGCTTTACTGAGATCAACACTGGTTAAGTTGGCATAGCTGAGATTGGCTTCTATTAAATAGGCGCCGTTGAGGTTCGCTTCGCTTAAGTAGGCCCCGGATAAATTAATCTTAGTTAAAAGTTTTCGACTTAAATCAAGATTCCCTAAATCAGCACCACTCATATTAATGCCACTAAGATGACAACCGTGAAATGCTATTTTTCGCAAATAGGTTTTACTCAAATTTGCTTTACTCAGATTGGCTCCGGTTAAATTAGCTTCACTAAGATCAGCTTCTTCTAAACAAGCTCCATTGAGAAAAGTTTCACTTAAATTGGCACGTCTAAAATTCACTTTAATCAGTGTGGCTTTAGTTAAATCGGCTCTTGTTAAATTAGCTCCGGCTAGATTAGCTCGAGATAAATCGGCTTGAATAAGAATTGTAATACTGAGGTCTGCATCTTTAAGATTACATTGAGAAAGGTCTGCCCTTTCTAAATTGGCTTGAGTGAGATTGGCTTTAATTAAATAGGCTTTACTGATATTGGCATGATTAAGGTTAGCATTAGTAAGGTTCGCGGCACTCATATCGGCACCACTCAAGTTAACATTGCTTAAGTTGGCATTACTGAGATTTGCCCAATTAAGATGGGAGCCACTGAGGTTAGCACCAGAAAGGTTCGCGCCACTTAAATTGGCTCCACTCAAACTCGCGCCACTTAAATTGGCTCCACTGAGGTTGGCATGACAAAGATCGGCTTTACTCAGATTAGCTCGACTTAAATGGCCATTACTTAAATCGGCTTCACTGAGATTAGCCCCAATCAGGTAGGGTCGATTTTGCTGATCAAGTTGGGTTTCCGAAATGTCGGTAGAGCGTGAACTAACGACGGTGAGAACTATTCCTTTCAGGTTAGCCCGATGGAAATCTCGTTCTCCGTCTGCATATCGTTTGAGAAGTTCTATCGCATCCATTACTGGCAGTGTCACAAAAAAGGGGAAACGGGTAATCAAAAATATTGACTCTCAGATGAGAAGGCAATGCACACTGATGAGAAATTTGTAGATTATACACTTAATTCATAATTATTGTGTTTTTTCAGTATAACACTTATATTCTCTCAAGCCAATTGTTTATGGTTTTGAGTATCATCTGATATTTTCACCAAAAAAAAGCCCATTTTTAAATACCCTTTTTCCCGAATGGTATGGAAACTGCCAAGCCCTTAGCCCCCATCAAGGCTTGGCAGTTAAAAGCCCCATAGAGAAACTCCGGGTAGTCTTAATTTTGAGTTAAAGCTTTCATAATGGCTTCGTGGTCTTTTCCTTGCTCTACCATTGCTTCTACGGGTTTTATACGTTCACTTAAACCTAGTACAAAATAATTAGCATCGGCTCCCATTGATTCACAAGTTGTTTGCAGACAGGAAAGGTCTCTTCCTGTCAGTTGACTAAAGAATGAACTCAGAACTCCCGCTTCTAAAAAACAGGTGGGTTTATTATTTTTATGCCCTTGGGAAGCAAAGAGGGAATTGGTTATTTTTACAAGAAGAAAGCCACGATTGTTATAAGTAGGATCTAGTTCAAATAATCCCCAACCATTGGTTTTCCAAAGTTGTTGTAAACATTGGATAAATTGCACCATATTCATTTGTGAAATGGGCTGTTCATAATATTCGCTTACTTCTTCACAGAAACGAACATAAAAACTCTTTCCCCACCATTTCCCACAATTATATAACACCAGAGAAGATGCTTGACCTGTTTCTTTTTCTAAGCCGGTGTAAATGGCTTTAATTAAGGTTTCTGGTAAGGAAATCAGGCGATCGCCTCGCCTGGTTTCTAATAAACCTAGTTCCAGATCGCCACGGACATAAGTATCGGAGGCGAAGTAATTACCAGGAATACGGGGTTGTTTGACTAACTCAGCAATATTAATCATAGGTAACTAGATAATGGAGAAAGCAAAATTGACCCAAACTCACTTCTCTTTTGGGTAGAAAGTTTTCTTAAGTTAAGAAAATGTTTTGAGTTTGTTCTAGGAAGGGCTGTAACAGCTCTAGGGCTTGTGCGGGCAATACTTCTTTTAAACGAGCTTGCAATAGCTGATAAATTTTGGCTTCAATTTCTTGACTACGGTGGGCATTGACTAGGCCTGATAGCCATTCTCCTGCGCGTTGATTGAGAAATTCCGAGTCATTAAGTAGCATTGCCATCCCACAATGGCGCACAGTCAAAAGCCAATTTGTCAGCGATCGCTCTAGGCTTTCTTCTTTGACATTGGGAAATGCCTTTTGTAATTCATCGCTGACTGATTGAAAAACCGTCAGTTCTTTTTCCCGCAAGAGTTCATAGGTTTTTAAACGTGCCGCGATCGTTGCCACATAGCGTTTAAACGCGGTAATTTCTTCGGGTTTAAGATAACGAGTTTCGGCTTCAACCAGGAGCGATTCTAGCTCTGGGTGCATAAGTATCTGGGGGATAAGGGATTACAATTTAATGGCTAAGGTCGGCTGACAAAATCTAGGTGAAATCTTGTTATTTCCTCATGGACGATCGCGCTCATCGGGTCAAAAATGACAGAGGCACCGGAAGCCATGAGCCGAAATAGTTAGAAAATATTAAGGAGATCATCAAGGGTAACATCTTGAGTATCAACCTCAGAAAACACGGGGATAGGAGTGGGTGTGGGTAAAGCACCAATGATGGGAGTACCATCCCAAGGAAAGAATTTAAAAAAATCGCCAACAGAAATGGTTAAATCTTCTAAATTACTAACGTCTTTGGGGGTTTTGCCATTGCTACTTTCAACAACAGGGTTTCCCGACCAATTACAATTGCTAAAAAAGTCTTGGACTGACTGTTCTAACCAATAAACTCCGTCACTCATCGCAATATGGCTCCATCTTGCAATCGCCGTTGAATATCTCGCGCCGTCGCGCCTTCATTTAACCAGAAAGAGGCCGCGTCAATCCGATCGGGGTTGCCTAAGAGAAACTTGCAATAGGTTTCCCCCATTGAGTAACATTGTAGTTCAATACAACTGAGAGATTTTTTTACTAAGCAACTGAAAAATCCGGCGAATAATCCTGCATATAAGTGACAAACAGGTTTACCAACATCTCCGAGTGTACGAGCCACCGCGGAATCGAATAGGTTAATAAATATACAACCATGTTTGCGATCGCTCATATCTACTTCCCAGCGTCCCCATCCTTGGGCGGTGAAGGGCCACCACCAGGTTTCTAGTAAAAACATCAAGTTGGATTGACGAATATTATGACCAAATTCTTCGGCAAACCACTTTTGGAAAAAGTCTGCATCCTCAGTGCCCCATTGACAACCAATGGTGTACATGATGACGGATGAGGCCTGACCCACTTCTTCTTCGAGCCCCTCTACCAACCCAATGATAAAATCTTCACTGGTGAAGATGTTACGGGCGTTATTCCAGTCAGTAACGGTGCCTTGTTTGGAGTCAAAGGCAAAAAAATCCTGAAAGCGGTAGTGGTTATGAGTTTTGGGATAACGCTGTTTCAGGCTGGATAAAGCGGCGGCGGTGGTTTCTCTTTGAACGGTAGAGACCATCTGCACAATTACTCCTTCTGCGTATAAGTTGAGTCAATTTTAGGGGAATTTGGGTACAAGAATGTCCCTCCACAGGTTTAATGGGACAAGCGAAGGGCTTGTCTTGGTGGTCTTCGCCAAAATACACCTTGGCAAGGGGTGTCTTTTCACGAAGGCGATATTTTTACCAATAAGAGGATAGATCACAAATCCTGATGTTACATTTACTTTAACATTTTCTGGGGGCTTAGGAATCAATCTTGGCTTTTTTGATATTCTTGGGGATAACCTCCTTGAGTTTGCCAGAAGTATTTACAGTGGTCCAAGCAAAGGTGGCAACTCTTGTCTGTTTGTTGTTCATTGTTTCTCAATCAGTTTTTTGATTTTCTGTTGTTTCTGAAGTGGGAACTGTTGTTTTATGAGTGAAAAAAGTGATAAACCTTTTTTCTTAATCAATACCTTCGCCAAACCCCAAAAACGATCGCACAGGTATTGTTAATTTGACACTCCCGATTAGTTATAGGAAATAACGAGGGGTTTCCCCTAGAGATCAATAATTGATAAAGATTTTATAAGACTTGTGACCAAAAGGCAGTTAAACAGACTTTAATGGACATACTTGACATTGTAGACAGATACCGTTACCATCAGAAGTGTTTTCGTAGCAAAAGTCATGCCCTATGTCACACCAAGGGAAGCAGCTAACCTTCTGGGAGTTAGTACCCGAACCCTCGCCAGATGGTCAGAAGACGGTAAAATTCCCACATTTAAAACCGAAGCCGGACAAAGGCGCTACGATATCGCCGGATATCTTAAACAAAAGTCCGATCCCACTGAGCCTGTTCGATCTTCTACAATCTTGTACGCCAGAGTCTCAACATCCAGCCAACGAGACGACCTTCAGAGACAAACTGAAGCACTTACTACAAGTTACCCAGGCTGCGAAGTCATCACAGAAATTGGATCGGGACTCAATTTTAGGCGGCGCAAACTTAACGCCATTTTGGAACGAATTATCAGCGGCGATATCCAACGGCTTGTCGTTGCCCACTCCTACCGACTTGCCAGATTCGGATTTGACCTCATTGAATGGTTGTGCGAAAGATTTGACTGTAAAATCGTGGTTCTCTATCAACAAAAATACAGTCGTGAAACCGAACTCGTACAAGATATGTTGTCAGTCGTCCACTGTTTTTCCTCTCGGCTATACGGACTCCGTAAGTACGAAAAAAAACTCAGGAGGGACCCGGAAATACAAAAACAAAAGACGGCACTCGCAGAAATTAACAAGGAAGTTACCGCCGAATTCTACGAGAAAAATTCGAGTCTATCCTGATCGTAAATTAAATCAACTTTGGCGACATTGGTTGGCAGGTTGTCGTTGGGTTTATAACCGCAGCATTGAAGCACTTAAAAATGGTTTTCAAGGTAGTAGTTACGCTCTGGAAGCTTTAATTCTCAATAATTTACCAGAGTGGTTGAAAACTGTACCAAGACACCCTAAAGCCAATGCAGTTCAAGATGCCTCAGATGCTTGGAAACAAGCCAAAGCCAATAATGGGGAAGCGAAATACCGTAGTTGTCGTCAAGGAGTATCGACGATTAAATTCAAAAACGGAAATTATATTAAAGGGACTTGGTTTCCTCAATTGACCAAAGGGTGTAGTTTTCAACCCTCGCAACCCCTTCCTGAATCCTGTAATTATGGAACTCAATTAGTGCGAGATAGACGACGTTGGTTTGCTGTAATTCCTGAATATATTCCCACCGAAACTACTACTATTCGTCGAGTAATTGCACTTGATCCTGGGGTACGAACATTTTTGACGGGCTACGATGGAGAAACAATTTTAGAAGTGGGCAAGGGAGACATTGAGCGAATCGTGAGATTATGCTTTCACCTTGACAAATTAATTAGCGGAGCTTATCAAAAAACCGTAAAAGCAAAACAACGTCGTTCTTTCCTTCGTGCTGCATCTCGGATGAGAATCAAAATCCGTAATTGTGTAGATGAACTACATCGTCAAACAGCAAGTTACTTAGTTCACAATTATAAGGTGATATTTATTCCTACTTTTGAGACATCAGAAATGGTGTTAAAATCAAAAAGGCGAATCAATACCAAATCAGTACGGTCAATGTTGACTTGGAGCCATTATCGCTTTAAGCAATTATTAATCTCAATGGCGGATAAGCATGGTGTAATAGTTGTAGAAATGAATGAAGCTTATACTTCTAAAACCTGTGGAAAGTGTGGTCATATTCATACTAAGTTGGGTGGAAATAAAGTTTTTAAGTGTCCCGAATGCGGTTATGTTGTTGACCGGGACTCCAATGGTGCTTTCAATATTATGTTGAAAGCTTTGGCGGGTACGCCCTTCACTCTTACGAGTGATGAATTCGAGGTATTTTCGGCTGTCGGGCTTGTCCAAGATATCTGAATTATATCGCGTAAATGTACCACAATGAGTATTTGTTGATGCTCTAGGCTACAAAGGCAGGGATTTCAGAAGGTGGTAATGCTCCAGTGCCGTCTCTAAGATTACCCCATTAGTGAATATGTTATTGTTTTGGCAGACTGTAATTAGGTTAACTCAGTTAATCTAACGACTTTACCTTTTTCCATTATCTTGTTGGGAAGCGGCATCCCCCGCCCCGCTTTCCTCCCCAAATTTTGTTCTTGGGGTCTTTCGCGGGTTATTCTTATGAAACATAACGCGTGCATTACGATTGGTATTAATCAATATCATTTTGTCCAGCCTCTTAGTTACGCCCAGGAGGACGCGGAGGCGTTACAGAATTTTCTGCACACAGAGGGAAATTTTGCCTCCGATGGGTGTTTGCTGTTAACGGACTCTTCACCCGATATGTGGGGCCGTTCGACTTATCCCAATCGAGAGAATATTCTGCAACAGCTCGATGCCGTATGCTCTGAAAAGATTGAACCCGGAGAAATGCTCTGGTTTTTCTTTAGTGGTTATGGGATTAACCATGAGGGGGAAGATTATCTTCTTCCTATTGATGGAAATCCTTCTGATGTTGTGGGGACTGGTATTGCGGTGCGATCGCTCCTCGAAACTCTGAAAAAGGCTCCTACGGAGACGGTTTTAGTATTATTGGATATTAACCGTAGTCAGGGAGCCCACGCGGGGGCACCAGTGGGCGTTCATACCGCTCAATTAGCACGTGAGTTAGAAATTCCCACGATTCTTTCTTGTCTCCCTAATCAAGTCTCTCGTGAAACGTCGGCCTTACGTCATGGTTTTTTTGCCGCGGCTTTATTGGAGGGGTTACGTTCGGGAAAATGTAATACACTCAAGAGTCTGGAGGGTTTTTTACGCGATCGTGTACCACAATTAAGTGAACACCATCTGCGTCCTCGCCAAGAGCCTGTGGCTGTGATCAATCCCGTTGGCAAAATTCATCAGGTGATTTTACCTGATAGTTTAGCTACTTTTGAGAGTGAAGTATCTCCTGTACATGAACAAAATGGGGTGGCTCTCGGTGTGGCGACGGAAAATCTTCAAGATAGTCACACGATGGGTTTTAATGATCAGGATTCTACTTCTGGTGGGGGCATTGCTACTTTAAGTCGTCCTACGTCTGCATCTGAGGAGGTTTCTGAGGAAATGGTTTCTAAAAATGGTAAAGATCAAACTCCGCCTTCTGCTCCTGATGAAGCATCAGGCTCCGATCGCTCGTTTTTACAGCATTTATTAATCTGGAGTTTGGGAACCGCGGTAGTTTTACTTTTGGGTGTTTTCTTTATTAATCGTGATGTGTTTGTCACGAAGGAAAATGGGAAAAAGTCTCAGAAAGTGGCTAATACGGAAAAGGTGCAAAAAGCGGTTCCTGCCTATCCGCCTCAGACTGAGAAAAAACAGAGTCAGGCCTCCGTTGCGCCTACCCAGAGTAAGGCTCAGGAAAAACCAATGGACACCAGTGCGGCTGTTTCTCCTGTGACACCCACCAGTGGTGCGAAGGACACTCCTCAACCTGTTAGTAATACACCTAATACGGACAAGCAAATATCAAATTTATCCAGTCAGGGACTTCTCGATCAATCGAGATTGTTATTAAAAGATAATTCGGCTTCTAGTTACAATAAGGCGATCAATCTTGTCCGGCGCATTCCCCCCAGTGATCCTCTTTATCCTGACGCGCAAAGTAATATTGAACGCTGGAGTAAGAACATTTTAGAAATTGCCCAAAGTCGTGCTAATTCGGGTAATTTCCAAAGTGCGATCAACGCGGCGAAGTTGGTTCCTAATCTTAATGAACCCATTTATACTCAAGCACAAGATTCTATCCCGAAATGGGAAACTTCCGCGAAACGGCAGCAAGTGAATAATGAAACCTTGAAAAAAGCCCAAGGGAAAATTACACGCGGTTTAGCTTCTTCTTATAATCAGGCGATCGATTTGGCTAGTCAAGTTAAACCGACTGATCCTAAGTATGATCAAGCTCAACAATTAATTCGTGAATGGAGTGATGTTATCTTTAAGATCGCGCAATTACGAGCGAGTCAAGGCCGATATCCTCAAGCGGTGGAAGCGGCTAAATTAGTTCCTCCCAATACTCCTTCTTATCAGGATGCTCAAAACGCGATCACGGAGTGGAAAAGTAAGAAATAACAAGTAAGGAAGAGGGAAGAGGGAAGAGGGAAGAAGGAAGAAGGAAGAAGGAAGAAGGAAGAGGGAAGAAGGAAGAGGGAAGAGGGAAGAAGGAAGAAGGAAGAGGGAAGAAGGAAGAGGGAAGAAGGAAGAGGGAAGAAGGAAGAGGGAAGAAGGAAGAAGGAAGAGGGAAGAGGGAAGAAGAGGGAAAAATGTTAACTATTAATTGTTAAGCATTCCCTCTTTCCTCTTCCTAACAACACTGAAAACTTGATTTGATTATTTTTTGATCTGTGCATTGATTAGCCTCAGACTCTCACTGGGTTTCTTGAGGCCAAGAAACACCCTTTGCCGTTGCTAGAAACCTGGTTTCTTCACCAAACCTTAGTGAGGAGTCTCACCTCAAAACCTGGTTTCTGATGGCTAAGAGAAATATCAGAGTGACTAATTTTTAGATGACGAGAAATAGGGCTGATCAATTTTTTGACTGGGTTAAATCTTGATAATATCTGTGATAATGATAAAGTAAAGCTTCCGCTGAACCGATTTTCGTTTTCGAGTTATATCTTTCTAGGTAAGCATTGAATTTCGTCGGTTTTATCCCATCATCATCCGTTAAAATCGAGAAAATTTCATCACCATATTTATAAAAGGGGGCACCCGTGGTATAAACGAACGCGGTAAGGGTTAATTTTCCACTACCATTTTTGGCGTTTTGTATCCAATATTTTTCTTGTCGAGTATTCTTTTCATCGGAACAAATCATGATCGAATACTTACTACTTTCGGCATATTCTAATAAAACCGTTTTGTCGGGACAACGGGTAAATATTTTGGATTTAGGTAAGTTGCGAATATTATCTCTAATGGTGATGCTACTAATAAGGGGTACAGGGGTTTGAAATTCATAGTCTCTTTTGATGATTTGGGCGAAACTGGGTAAGGCGGTTGCACCCACCATAACGATACTACCTATGAGACTCAAGCGCGATCGTGTTTTCATGGTATTTAGCTCCTATTTAATTAATTAACGTCTGATTATAACGAATCCGACTCTTGATGACAAGTTTTTTCGGATAAGTATTAAATATTTATTAAATTGAGAAGGTTAATCTAAAATTATAGGAATTTTGACGCTTAACTGGGGAAGCCTCAGACGAAAGAAACCGGGTTACTGGGTGAGGCTAATCAATCAGTTGAGTTTTCGAGCCTCAACCCGGTTTCTCAGACAGGGGCTATTTAGCTTCTAACTTAGTTAAAAGAGGTTGACTAGGATTTTGCAAATCTAATTTATAATTAGTAATAACAGGATTTCGACCATTTCCTTCTGCCACAGTAATCAGAAAAACACTATTATTAGTAGGGGTTCTCACAATTTTTCTAATAAATTGATATTGCAGTTCCTTTAAAGCTTTCGGTTGACTAAAATTTGGTTTAGAAAGACATAAAAGTACCCCACCATCTTGATAACGTACTGCATAAAACCAATTTATTTTACCATTATTTTTCAATGCTGAATGATAAAAAATAGTAAATCGATCAATTAGTTGTAATCGTTGATTTTGACGACAGTTTCGATCAAAATAAATTTCTGGAGAGCCTTGACTTTGGGCAAAGGCGGGTAAGACAAAAGTCCCGATAAGGACTAAATTGAGTGTGAAGACAACAGGGGTATTCATGGGAGATATTATCCTTTGTTTCGTTAATTATTGATGACCATAGCTCAGGGGGGATAAATATGGTAGAATGGTATCATTAGTTATGCAGGACTACCATCTTTTCTTTATAATTCGGGGAATAAAGAGAATTATAAACCGAGATTTCCGTAATCAGATGGATGATTTTATTTTTTATTTATGCTCATAGTGATTTCCCAAAAAACAACCTAATTATATCAGAGAATCTATGGGATTTTTGAAAAATAGTCTCTTAGATATCTTGAGTTTGGGAGCTGATCAGATCGCGTAGCCATGCTTGAAGGGGAATATGATCACAACCCTTAGACCAAATTTGCATATAGTGATACTCACCCAAATCAATCGGCGGCTCAAAGATGGTTACATTAGCAATATTCGCAAACAACAAAGCAATACGACGGGGTAATGTCAAAATAAGATCGGTTTGATCAATAATGAGGGCCGCAGAAAGAAAATGGGGCAATTTTAACATTACTCGACGTTTGACTCCTAATTCTTCTAATATTCGATCAACATGACTTTTCGATGATTTTTTAATTGAGTGGAGTGGTAAGCCTGTAATGGTAATTAATGCGTGTGGCCAAGCAATATAAGATTCGATAGTGATACTTCCTTGAAGAATAGGATGTTCTGCCCTGACTATGGATACAAAACTTTCCGTAAATAAATTTTGACACCTAATTCCATTACTCTCATCTATATCTACTACACCCAACGCGAGATCAATGTCTCCATTTCTGAGCTTCTCTAAAGTGTCAGAATGCCAATCATAACACTCTATATCAATATAAGGACTTTGTTGAGAAAGTTGTGTTAAAACCGGGGGAAGTATTACAGTAGTTGCATAATCGGAAGCCGCAATTCTAATAGTACCTTGAGCTAATTCAGGGCAAAAAATGGGTTCTTTAACTAATTCTTCTATATCAACAAGGATTTTTTCGAGGGATTCTCGTAAAGCCAGAGCCCTAGGAGTAGGACGCATTCCCGAAGACGATCGCGCCAATAATTGATCGTTAAACATTTTTCGTAGTCGGTTTAAAGCATGGCTAGTCGCGGATTGACTCAAATTTAATTTTTCACTGGCTTTAGTAACGTTAGTTTCGTCAAGTAGAACCTTTAAAACAGTTAAGAGATTTAGGTCGATTTGCTTAATATCAATTGGCTGCATATCTATTATTCAAAATAATCATTTGACAAAAGAACTAAGTTAACCTGATAATTCATATTGTAATCAAATAGGAATTTTGCCCATGACTGGTTTCAACAATGGCAGTCTCAAAGGTGGTTTCGGATTTCAAGATCAAGGTACTCGTAAAGTTACCAATGCAGACGGTACTGTTTCTACTGTGTCCTATTCTGCTTTGAGAACAGCTAATTTTGATGGTAATGGCACTCATACAGGTAAGGGTTTTGTTAGCATTGACGGGCAGGAAGTAGGTTATAGCGTAACAGGTAGTTACACAGTTGACAATGATGGCACATTTTCTCTGGATGCTACCCAGTCTTATGAAGATGGACGAGCCTCTCAACCATACAAACAGTTTGGTGTAGTGATTCGCGGTGGTAATGAAATCCTTGTAATCCAAACAACTCATGGTAAAAACCAAAGCGGAAAATACCAGAGCCAGACTAATTACTAAGAGAAATAAAGAGACTTTTTAAGTAAAAAGCTTAAATTTACCCTTCCCTCCGTCAAGCTTAAAGTGGCTTTGACGGAGGTTTTTAAATTCACAGAAATATGGTTTTGTATCCAAACACTAATAATTTAGATTAACAGATTTAAGCCTATTTCTTACATATCTATTTGGTGCATATCGGTTATTAAAAACATTCATTTGACAAAATGACAAATTTTATAGGAAAATCAGAAGCCACAAGTAAACCTTTTGTGAAAGCTATATCTACTGGAGTTTTCCCGAACTCAAGTTAAGCAAAAAAAACGATAGTGTGTTTTTATGCTCTGACGAGGGCTGCTTGACTGTTCTCTAAAAATCACACATTTTGTGGCTTAAGCTACATTCTAGCATAAATCCAGAAAGTCCCAGCAAACTAAACCTTAGCACAGGATAAATTCTAACTAATGTCAGACATAACTAATGTTGTCGCGATCGCGGCAGGTGCAGTCCCCGGTGCTCTATCTCGATATCACTTAACCGAATGGACAAAAGCTAAATTTGGGACAAAATTTCCCTACGGAACATTTGTGATCAATTTAACTGGATGTTTGGCGATGGGTTTCTTTTTCACCATTTCTAAAGGAATCACAGGCTATCCCAAGGAATTAGATTTACTAATTAGAACTGGATTTTTAGGTTCTTACACCACATTTTCTACCTATGGCTTTGATACTCTAGGATTATGGCGTAGTAAAAACACCGTTGCGACCGCGTTTTATTGGGCTGGGAGTGCAATTCTCGGTTTAGGAGCCGTAATAATAGGAGTGACGATCGCGAAGCTTTTCGTAAGTTAATAAAAAAGGTCTGGATATCATTTAGGAAAAAAGACAAACCATCAATTTTTAGGTAAAAAGGAATGGATTTTTTGAAAGGACGTTTGTCCCTCGCGGTCGCGATCGGAGCTATTTTTGGCGCGTTGAGTCGTTTCTATGTCACCGAATTTGCTAAAGCTATTTTTGGCAAGGATTTTGGCTTTTACGGCACATTCTTTATTAATGTGTCTGGCTGTTTGTTGATTGCTTATATTTTGACTCTCGCCCTTGAGAATCTTCGTCTGATCTCGCCGGAATTGCGAGTAATGACGACGACAGGTTTCTGCGGTGCATATACCACCTTCTCTACCTACGGTTTGGAATCAAAAGGTTTCTTAGATAAGGGAGATATGACGATGCTGTTAATTTATTGGGTGGGTAGCGCGATCGTGGGAATGATTTGCGTCCAACTCGGTGTCTCATTGGCAAGAGCAGGCTTTCCCAAATCTTAAATTATAAGTGGGAGTCATCCCACTTATATAGGCTATAATCAGGCTAGAATGCCTTCTCCAATCCCCCGGCAAAATAGTCTAAACTCTTGATTTATCCTTAGAGTTAGGGGGAGTGTGAAAGGTTACTTTCTGACACTCTGAGGAGGAAGATACTGCCATTCATCCAGAGTTATTCTCCTCAGATTGATTATTACCCAGAGGCTCTATTATGCTCACAGAATTGCAAACACGGAAGTTGACAAAATTATTCACTATGTATGATGCTGATAATAGTGGAAAGATTGGTTTAGCCGACTTTGAAATAGTGGTTAAAAAAATAGCAGAAGTTCGGGGTTGGAAACAAAATTCCTCAAAAATCAACGTTTTGTTGGAAAAATTTGCCTACTACTGGATTCACATTCGAGGAGAGAGTGATAAAAATCGTGACAATAAAGTGAGTTTAGATGAGTGGCTTAACTATTACGAATCTATCCTGAATGATCCGAAACGATATCAACTAGAAATTGGCTCCCTTGTTAATCTAATTTTTGATGCCTTTGATGCTGATGGAGACGGGACTATCAATGGCAATGAATGGGTAGATTTCCTGGCCGTTTACAATAATCATCGCATTTATGCTGAGAGAGCTTTTTCCCAGATTGACCTCGACAAAGATGGATTTATTTCTCAAGAGGAATTTTTAAACGTCTTCCATGATTTTCATTATAGTGACGAACCAAACGCATTAGGAAGCTTGTTATTTTTACCCTACTAGCTAGTAAAATTACTTATGGTGAACAGAGTTTTTTTAGTAGAAATTAGATATTATTTTAAATTAAAAAAATCTGTATTTCTTCCCAATAAAGTAATTTATATCGAAGGTACTGAATAAGGCTAAAACCCTGTAAACAATAATCGTCGATACCGTTTAATTTAATCTAATGACTTCTAAAATATCTTCCAACAATTCTACTCATACAATCTTATTGAAGTGGGGAATATTACTCAAAATTACTCCCCTAATAGGACTATTCTGCTTGGGAAAATGGACTTTTCATCTGATGAAATGGGAAATCGGTAAATTCGATCCTCAGATTGGTTCTCTGTTTGCGACAGTCGCGTTCCTCTTGGCGTTTATGCTGAGTGCCGCGATGCTGGATTACCGTCTCAGTGAAGAGATGCCAAACTCGATTGCGATTGCAGTTGAAACGATTCAAGATACGAATTTAATGATTGCAGCCCGTCATTCTGAATATAATTCAATACCATTAACAGAAGGGTTAGTTGATATCCTCAGCACTACCCTAATCTGTCTACAAGAGTATAAGTCATTTATAAGTGTTGAAGATGTAGTTACAAGTCTCAATCCATTACTGGTTCCCTTGTCAAAATTTTGCGAAGCTCCATTGATGGCTCGAATTCAAGGTGAACAGGGCAAAATTCGTTTTACTATTGCCCAAATTAAACGGATTCGTGATACCGATTTTCTGCCTGCCTCCTATGCTTTGCAGTATATTCTTCTGATTATCTCAACCATGACGTTATTAGTAACACATACCGATGAGTTTTTTACCAATTTGATTGTTTCAGGTTTTCTATTTACTGCAATCACTTATGTGATTCTACTAATCCACGATATAGACAATCCTTTTGAGTTCAACGGACGCTCTAGTGTGGATGTTACTTTATTACCGCTAGAAAAATCGTACCAGCGATTGCGTGCGGGACTATTATAGCCTTTCTCGGACTCTTGAGGTACAGCCTAATTTATTTCCTGTTCCCTGTTAAGAGTTCCCTGTTAAGAGTTCCCTAAAACCAGAAATCTCTGTGCCTCACCAGTACAGAGAGAATTCCTATAGCATGAGGATAATCAGCCTTAAATACCTGTCGGTAACGAAAGCATCAATCGACAAGGTGTCTCAAAATATTTTGATGCTTGGATTTAGCTCTACCCAAAAGCATCTTTTTGTCGTAACTACCACCTCTTAAAGCAAAGGGCTTTGACAAATCATCAAGAGAGAGTATAAAGAGTATGAAAAGATTTTTCAAAAGTTTAGAGAATTTGATAGAACAAGGTCTTTGGTTGTTAAGATTTATAACCATCGTTCCAGTTATGTTTAGTATCCTTAGTGTATTCATGTTGTTTATCTTGGGGAGTATGGAGGTTTTAGGAAGTTTACAAGCACTTCTACATCTAAATGAAGACCCAGAAAAAATGCTACCTAAGATTATGGCGGGTATTCTAGGAGGAATAGATGTTTACTTGATAGGCATCGTTATGATACTTTTTGCTTACGGAATTTATGAGTTATTTATCTCTAAAATCGACGTAGGAAGGCAAGAAGATACGGAGGTAAAAATTCTGACAATTACTTCTCTTGATCAACTTAAGGAAAAAATTCTGAAAGTGATCATTATGGTAATGATTGTGGGATTTTTCAAGCGATTAATAGAGTTAGAAGTTAAGACATCCACGGACCTTCTTCTTATGGCTATATCAATCCTGCTGATTTCAGGTAGCGCATACTTGATGAAAGTTGGTCAGAAACACCACCAGGAATTATCATATCAATGACTTTTTGACCAATCAATATACGGTTATACCCGGGTATCTAAACTCAACCAGTATAATACCAAGTTAATGCAATTTTGACCTAACTCGAAAAAGGACACAGAGGCCACAAAGGATGCGAAAAGAAATCTGCTCTTAAGCCGAACCAGGCTTTTTCTTTCTCTGTGCCTTTGTGCCTTTGTGGTTCATTTAATCCGGTATTATTGATGAGGTTAGTATCACTTAATTGTGATGATAAAATGAAGAAATTAACCACAAATTAAACAGAGGCAACAAAGAAAGAGAAAAGAAATCTGATATTGATCTGAACCGGGCTCTTTCTCTGTGCCTTTGTGCTTCATTCTCCTCAATCGTCTCTGGTATAGGGATAATTTAAAACAATAAATTACCCCCGATTTTTCGGGGGGTTAGGGGCTATCTAAAACTGCCAAATCATCAACCCTAATAACACGGCAACTCCTAGGGTAATTGTCAAAATATAAAACTGGGATTGCCCCGAAGCACTATACTTCAACCCTTCTCCTCCAAAAATTGTCGCCAAACCAAACAAATTAACCACACCATCGACTATATAACGATCTACCCAAGCACAAGAGAGCGCGATTAATTCTACTGCTAATACTACTGTTACTTTGTAAACTCGATCAATGTAAAAATCATAGGCAAAGAAATCTTGTAACCATTGCCAAGGCAATTTCACTGGTGTCGATATCGCACCATAGAGATAAATTGCCGCGCCTATTCCACAACCAATTAATCCCGATGCTACTAACAACGGAATATCAAATTGTTTCAAAAATAACTCCACTGAATCTAAATTGGCTAACTCTACTAAGGGCTGATTCCAACTGATTAAACTTTGCCATTGTTGCAACATTAAGGGCATCAATAACTCGACAATAATTAATGAAACCATTGGTACTGCCATCGCCCAACCTACTTCAGGTGCTCTACGGGTTTTTGGTGTGGGTTCCCCCGTGAATGCTAACCCAAATACTCTGGTGACGTTAAACGCGGTTAAGGCATTTACTAATAATAAAATCAGGACTAACCACAATGGTACTGTCCAAAAACCATTGATCCAACGTCGCAGCGCCCAAAAAATTCCTAATGGTAATAGGGAAATCATCCCCGCGGCTCCTACTATATAGGATGCTGTTGTTACTGGCATTTTGGACCACAAACCTCCTAATTCTCTTAAGTCTTGGGTGTTGGTGGTGGCGATAATTGAACCGACACTCATGAAAATTAGGGTTTTCGCGATCGCGTGGGTAAATAATAACAACAACGCGACATCGACATGATGTTGTCCTACCGCGATAAATACTAGCCCTAGATAAGCACTTGTGGAATGGGAAAAGGCTCGTTTAATATCAATTTGCGCGATCGCGACTAAAGAAGTACCAATCGCCGTTACCGTGCCCAAAACCACTAACACCTCATCTGTAATGGGAGATAAGGCCAAAACTGGTTCTAATTTAATCAAGACATAAGCACCCGCGGCTACCACCACGGAATTACGCATGATCGACGCGGGGTTTGGCCCTTCCATCGCCTCATCTAACCATAAATTCAATGGAAATTGAGCACATTTACCAATGGGTCCTGACATTAAGGCTAATCCCATTAATGTCGCGGTTAAGGGGGGTAAATTCGCGCTTTGTGCCCAATTTTCTAAGTCGGAAAAATTTAAACTACCTGATAATGTGGAAAGGGTTACTAATCCCATTAATAACAACACATCCCCTACCCGTTTCGTGAGAAACGCGTCTCTGGCGGCTGTTATGACTAAGGGTTGGGCATACCAAAAGCCTACGAGTAAATAAGTGGAAAGAGTTAACATTTCCAACAAAGCATACGTCAAAAATAGGGAATCACTAATCGCGATACCACTAAGGGCTCCTTCAAAAAAACCTAATAATCCAAAAAATCGCGCCAGAGCCCAGTCTTTTTCCATGTATCCTAGGCCATAGACTTGCGCGATTAAACTTAATCCTGTTACTAATTCCATTGATCCCACACTCACGGGGGAGATTTCTAAGGCAAGGGATAAGTCAATATCTGCTGTTTGTAACCAATGGAAAATTATTTCTTGGGGCGGTTGATACCATGTTAATCGAAATAGGAGCGTTCCATGTACAAACGCGACTATTGTCATTAATAGGTTAAAGTAGGCCGCGGGTCTGGGTCCTGTCCTCTGAATCGCGCCCATTGACCACGGTAATGTTAATACTGCTCCCAATAAACCATAAAAGGGTATAAACCAACTGGTTTGTACCAAAAAGTCTGTCATCGTTTTTTCCTTATCTATGCTCTAATTGCCGATCGCGCTTCCCCTTTTTCGATAAATGAAAATGGAAAAAGGAAAAATGGCGTTCGGGAAAAGCGCGATCGTCAGGCCCGGAGGGCCATCCTGTCCAACCCTACCAAGAAAGTAGGTTTTTTTTCTTTCCGATTATTGTACGTCCCCATGTTTCACTCAATACGGGGGATCTTCTCTCAACCCAAAAAGAAAAAAGGGTAATTTTACTCTTGACATTTTCACCAAAACGCGATCGAATCCTATTTTCTCGGAAAAAACCGCTCCCTCAACAATAGCGCGCTCCTTTTTCGGAAAACCTTTCTCAAAAATACAGATACAGATCATATTCCCCCTCCCCAGTCAGGCTCAAGCCCTACAACAAAGCATCTGTAACCAGTTTTCCGAGAAATCCTATAACCGATAACAATAATCCTGAAAAAATAACAAAAAAACTATTAATTCGCTGTCCTCTGATGAAGCGAACTCGTGATCCCATCCGTACTTTTACTTAGCGATTCCCCGGACAAAGAGAGACACAATTAAAATCTTACACCCTAATGACTCAAGGATATGTTAACTTTATTAAAAAAATATTAAGTTGTATAAAGCATTGTAAATCTTAATTTTAGTTATTAGGATTCATAATATACTTTTATATTGTCAAGGGACACCCATTCCCCTATTCTAATCAATGTAGGAAAAGTGGAAATCGTTTTCCCGACTGAAATAAAGATGGGCTCAACCCGTCGAAAAAATCAGAAACGTCAAATAATTGCCCATTTAGAACCTGAAAGAAAGGAGAAAACTCATGCCGATCGCAGTGGGAATGATTGAAACCAAAGGCTTTCCCGCCGTTGTAGAAGCAGCCGACGCGATGGTTAAGGCCGCGCGCGTCACCTTAGTGGGCTACGAAAAAATTGGTAGTGCCCGCGTCACCGTGATTGTCCGCGGCGACGTTTCCGAAGTACAAGCCTCCGTCGCGGCAGGTGTAGAGTCCGCGAAACGGGTACATGGTGGGGAAGTCCTTTCTACCCATATCATTGCCCGTCCCCATGAAAATCTGGAATACGTTCTCCCCATTCGTTACACCGAAGCCGTAGAACAATTCCGAGCGTATTAGGTTACTCGGTTAGACGAGCAATTATAGAAAAAACCTGTCCCTCAAAGTCCAATTCCCGAAAAAAACATTTAGGAGTCAAAAATGGCAATTGCAGTAGGCATGATCGAAACCCTCGGCTTTCCCGCGGTAGTAGAAGCAGCAGACGCGATGGTTAAGGCCGCGCGTGTCACCTTAGTGGGCTATGAAAAAATTGGTAGCGGCCGCGTCACCGTGATTGTACGGGGCGATGTCTCGGAAGTTCAAGCCTCCGTCGGCGCGGGTATTGAGTCCGTGAAGCGAGTCAATGGCGGACAAGTTTTGTCCACCCATATTATCGCCCGTCCCCACGAAAACCTGGAATACGTCCTGCCCATTCGTTATACCGAAGCGGTGGAACAATTCCGCGAAAGCGTCAGTGGTATTCGTCCTCTCAACCGTCCTTAATTCCTCAAGATTAAGGATCGCGAGCATCGCGGAAATCGGCTTACCGCGGCAGGGAATGGGGATAAAGGAATCACGTGGAAATTATTCCCCGTGCCACCTCTTACCTCTTACCTAGTACCTATCACCTATTACCTAAAATGCAAATTGCCAAAGTACGCGGCACCGTTGTCAGTACCCACAAGGAACCAAGTCTACGCGGCACAAAGTTTTTACTGTTGCAATTCATTGATGAAGAAGGATCTCCCCTTCCGGGTTATGAAGTAGCCGCAGATAGTGTCGGCGCGGGTTTCGATGAGTGGGTTCTTGTCACTCGCGGCAGCGCAGCACGTCAAGGAGACGCGACCGAAAATCGCCCTATTGATGCTCTGGTAGTAGGCATTATTGATACTGTCAGTGTCGAAAACCGCCCCGTGTACAGCAAAAAAGACCAATATCGTTAAGATAAATGGTCTTCTGTCGGTAGTTAATAGCTAATAGTTAATCACTAATCGTGACGGGTTAATAATTAATAGTTAATGGTGCAGAGTAAGGCGTTACGCACCGTCACCAAAGAAATCCAATTTCTGATCTGATATTCTTGCCAAACTAATGAGAATGTTCGGTAAATAAACTGGGTTGATGGCTAAGTCCTGAAAAGTGAAATTTTTACATTTAATTTATTTCTGATTTGGGACAAGAAAGAAATAATTAATTATTCTGTGAAATTAGCCATTAATAATTAGCCATTAATAATTAGCCATTAACAACTGATACTACTCGAAAGACAAAAAGCTTTTTCTGTTTAGGAGAAATTGAATTATGGCAGTCCGCAGTATTGCGGCTCCCCCCACACCGTGGTCAAAAAATTTGGCCGAGCCGAAGATTAACGAAAGTGCATACGTTCATTCTTTTTCTAACATCATCGGTGATGTACGGATCGGAGCGAGAGTCTTAGTTGCCCCGGGTACTTCTATCCGTGCTGATGAAGGTGCGCCTTTCTTTATTGGAGAAGGAAGTAATATTCAAGATGGAGTAGTAATTCACGGTTTAGAAGAAGGCCGAGTCAGGGGTGATGACGGACAATTCTACTCTGTTTGGGTTGGTAAAAATACTTCTATTACTCACATGGCACTCATTCACGGGCCGGCCTATGTGGGTGATAATTGTTTTATTGGGTTCCGCTCCACAGTATTTAATGCCAGAGTAGGTCACGGGTGTATCGTGATGATGCACGCGTTGATTAAAGATGTGGAAATTCCCGCGGGTAAATATGTGCCTTCTGGCGCGATAATTACTACTCAACAACAGGCTGATCGCTTATCGGATGTACAACCGGGTGATGCGAGTTTTGCCTCTCATGTTATTGGTATTAATGATGCCCTGAGAACGGGTTATCATTGTGCAGAAGATGTCGCGTGTGTCGCGGGTATTCGCGATGAAATGGACACGTCTAGTTCTACTTCTAATTCTAAGGAATCGAGTTTTAGTATGGGAAGTTCTCGTTTAAGTGGCGATACAGTTGGTCAAATTCGTAATCTGTTGTCTCAAGGTTATACCATTGGCGCTGAACACGCGGATGCTCGTCGTTTTCGGACGGGCTCTTGGCGCAGTGTACCGATCGCGGCTCGTTCTGAGTCGGACGCGATACAGGCAATAGAAGATTGTTTAGATGCGTACCAAGGCGAATATGTGCGCTTAATTGGTATTGACAGTAAAGCCAAGCGTCGCGTCTTAGAGGAAATCATCCAACGTGCTGATGGTAGTGTGCCTCAAGCTTCTAAGTCTAATGGTAAAGTCGCGTCGGTGACTGGGGACGCGGTGGTTTCCAGTGGTAAAGTCACGGGAGATTTAGCCTCACAGGTACGAGGTTTAATTGACAAGGGTTATAAGATTACCACGGAACACGCGGATCAACGTCGTTTCCGTACTAGCTCTTGGCAAAGTGGTGGCTCCATTGACACCAATAATGTTTCACAGGCGATCGCGGCTTTACAAGCGATTATGAACGAATATACAGGGGAGTATGTTCGTTTAATTGGCGTTGATCCCAAGGGTAAGCGTCGCGTCTTAGAAGAAATCATCCAACGTCCTGATGGGCCGGTGAAAGCGGTAGGTACGGCTTCGGCACCTTCTGGGGCAGCACCCTCCAGAACCACAAGCACGACTAATGACAATAGTACCTTAAGTCCTCAAGTGAAGGAAAAGGTGCGGGGGTTATTGGCCAGTGGTTATAAGATTGGGACCGAACACGCCGATCCTCGTCGTTTCCGTACTGGCTCTTGGCATACTTGCTCTCCCATTGAGTCCAAATTGGAATCGGAAGTCTTTTCCGCGTTACAAGGTTGTATCACGGAACACGCGGGTGAGTATGTGCGCTTAATTGGTATTGATACCAAGGCGAAGCGTCGCGTCCTCGAAGAAGTTATTCAACGCCCGTAATCGGTGACTGGGGATTAGACATCTCCCAAAAATCATGTCAATCGCAGGCTCTCTGCCTGCGCCACACTAGTTGTTGGAGATGTCTATTGGTGATAGGGGACTGGTGAGTGGGGACTGATGACTGGGCACGGGTGAGTGGGTACTAGGGACTCCCATCCCGAATCCCTAATCCCGAATCCCCAAATCACCAATCACCAATCCCCAATCATTAATCACCAATCACCAATCCCTTATGTACACAGCGCCACCTCCGGTTTATCAAAGTTCTCAGGTGTACGTTGTGAGTGGCGATGTATCTATAGATGAAAGTGCTGCGATCGCGCCCGGAGTCATACTCCAAGCTGATCCCAATAGTCGAATTATTATTTCTCGCGGTGTCTGTATTGGTATGGGATGTATCCTTCATGCAAGGGACGGAACGCTGGAAATTGAACCCGGAGCCATTTTGGGTACGGGTGTCTTAATTATTGGCCGAGGTAAAATAGGTGAGAATGCTTGTATCGGTTCTGCTTCTACTATTTTTAATGCCTCAATCACGCGATCGCAAATGTTACCCGCGGGTTCTTTAATCGGAGATACCAGTCGCCCCATCACGGGAGACGTCCAGTCTCTTTCACATACTCAATCACCTGATCATATTTTAGAATCTCAGGAATTACACAGAGAAGAAATTACTCCAGACTCGGAACCTTCTGCGGAAATCCTCACAGAGGAACCTTTACCAGAGTCATCTCCTTCTCTTGATGATCCTTGGGGTGAGTCGGCCACAGAGGAAACCCCGGAAACCCCGGAAACCCCGGAAACCCCATCTCAGGATTCGACTCCAGGGGAAGATAGCTTAAATGGGAAAAATTCTCCCTATTCAGAAAAACCTCCCGCGTCAGAGTTTACTGACTCCCCCACGATTCTCTATGGCCATACTCAGATTAGTCAATTATTAACGACACTATTTCCCCATCGCAAATCTTTAAATCAAGAGGATATTGAAAACTGACGCGATCGCCAACCGGTGGGGTTTTCCGATTCCACCGCGTTGCCTATATCTATTAGTACAATTAAAGATAAGCATAACGGCTCTATTGTCTCGTCTGGCTGAAAAATGGACATCGACGTATATCAAACCCTCCCCTATGGGCGATCGCAACCGCAAGAACCCCAACAACAACCTACTTATGAAGCTATCTATCGAGATTTAGCTTTGGGGTTAGTCTCTACAACCAGTTTTCCGGCTATTGTCGGAACCGCGGATATGATGCTCAAATCCGCGAGTGTTACTTTAGTAGGATATGAGAAAATAGGTAGTGGTCATTGTACCGCGATCGTCCGGGGTCGCATTTCGGATGTCCGTTTAGCGGTAGAAGCAGGAGCTCAAACCGCGGAACAATTTGGGCAATTTGTCACGAAATTGGTAATTGCTCGACCTCTTCCTAATTTAGAGATTGTTCTCCCCATCGGCGCTCGTTTGTCTCATCTCGCCGCGGAGACTCAGTATTCTCAGTTAAGTAATAAGGCCATCGGCTTATTGGAAACCAGAGGGTTTCCCGCGATGGTGGGAGCCTGTGACGCGATGTTAAAATCCGCGGAGGTTCATCTCGCGTCCTATGAGAAAATCGGCGCGGGCTTATGTACCGCGATTATCCGGGGCTCCGTCGCGGATGTCGCGGTGGCTGTGGAAGCGGGAATGCACGAAGCTGAACGGATTGGGGAATTAAACGCGGTGATGGTTATTCCTCGACCTTTGGATGATTTGGAGAAAACTTTGCCTTTGGCTAGTTGTTGGATTGAGGAAAAACAACAGGTTTTAGTGCCGATGAATATGAAGCAAAAACAACCGGAACGGATACATTTACCGGATTTGAAACAATTGCCTGTTCAATATGTGGAAGTGGAAAAAGATCGTAATTGGTAATGGGTAATTGTTAATGGGTAATTGTTAAGGGGAGAATTTAGTATTTTGGGTTCTCCCTTTTTTCGTTCTTTTATCAGCGCGATCGTGGGTGATTGAGAATATTAATTTGTGCAAAAATTGATTTTTTTTATGAACCACAAAGGCACAGAGGACACAAAGGAAGAGCAAAACAGAGACAAAAAAAATAAGAGAACTCTGTGAAGACCTATAGACGTTATTAATGGCTGGAACCCTTGATTTTATTGCATCTTCCATCTTCCTTCTTCCCTCTTCCTTCTTCCCTCTTCTCTATTTATTAGTTCCCCCTTAAGCGAAAATTAAGGGGGATATGGTGTTTTAAGCCGTTGGGAATGTTGTTGTTAATTGATATAAAAAGAGTCCTAACGCGGTTAAACCTGATAAAATCATCATACCCGCGGGCATGAATTTTTGGGTTTTTATCAGTCGTGCAATAAAGACAATTACTAACACTCCCGCGATAATCGTTGCTAATACTAATCCCCAATCTTGTCCTACTATTTGTAAAATGCCCGCGGCAATGAGAAGGACTCCACTTACTCCCCCAGAAATCAGAGACGCTTTGCTATTGGCTTTGTTATATCCGATAATTCCCCCTACCAGTGTGATCACTCCATACGCGATCGCGGTAATTATTCCTAAACTCATGGTTTTATCGATCCCATTCAAAAACTATATATAACTTTATACAACCCTCCGGGCAAATGATTCACAATTCTTTATAAAAATTAGCAATTTACCCTCTAGGGAAAAATATATAATTATTACCATGTCATCTCTGATTTCACACGCGGTAGCCCAAATCCGCACAGTCCAACGTCAAGCAGCCTCCCTGCTACTCTATCAGTCTGTACTGAAAACCCCCCTAGGTCAAGCCTTTCTTGACTTATTAGAAGCCACCCATAACAGTGATACTACAGGTTTTAAATGTCTGGAAACCTATGGCCACTGGTTCTCGATTTTGGCATCACAAAATATTACTTGGGAAGATTATCTCATTACCCAAATTCTTAGAGACGATAATCCTTTTTCTCGTCACGCACAACGGGTGGAATTTACCAATTTACCTGCGGCATTGGTAGAAGCAGCACGCCATGATTTACAAATGTTACAAAGTATTTACCATTGTCGCGGGGAACAAATTACTAAATTAGTGCGAACCGTAGCCCAACTGTCTCACCCGCCGATTGTTTGGCATTTAGAAAATCAAGAAATAGGGTTTTCGCCAGAGTTTTCTCTACGTCATCAATTGAAAAGTTTAGATAATTGGGGGAATGCGGTTGAAGCCTTAGCCGCGTATTATCGCCAATGTGGAACGGGGATATTTGCCCAGTATAAAGCTTTTCAGTGGCGTGGGGGTGAATTAGTCGGAATTGCCCACCCTGATCCGGTACAGTTAACGCAATTAGTCGGTTATGAATCCCCAAGGGATACTTTAATTAAAAATACGGAGTTTCTCCTCGCGGGTTATCCAGCCTTGCACGTTTTATTATATGGCAGTCGTGGATCGGGTAAGTCTTCTTTGGTTAAGGCGTTATTAAATAAATATTGGGAGTACAATCTGCGCCTGATTGAAGTAGGAAAATCTGATCTAAAGGATTTACCGTTAATTGTTGAACAATTACGGGCTGTCCCCCAAAAGTTTATTATCTTTGTTGATGATCTTTCCTTTGAAGAAGACGATGACGCGTTTAAATCTCTCAAAGTCGTTTTAGAGGGAAATGTCACAGCTCGCCCCCAAAATGTTGTCGTTTATGCAACCTCAAATCGCCGACATTTAATTCGGGAATTTTTCGAGGATCGTCCCCGCCCCAAAGATAGTGATGAAGTTCATGCTTGGGATACAATGCAGGAAAAATTATCCTTTAGTGATCGTTTTGGGTTAACTTTAACCTTTGAAGCCGCGGATCAAAATACCTACTTGAAAATTATCCGACATCTGGCCCATCAAGAGGGAATTAATATGAGTTTGGACGATTTAGATTATCGTGCATTGCAATGGGCTACTCGTCATAATGGACGATCGGGACGTACCGCGAGACAATTTATTGACTATTTGCGGGCTGAGTTAGGAATTGTTGGCCAATAAATTTGGCAAAAATTCCTATGTAATGTCATCATTATGATCAAAGTAATACTCAATCGTGAGGAAACAAAAATGGGTTTATTTGACAAAATAGCTGGTATTCGTAAAGAGACAGATACCACCCTAGGTCCCGCGGAATCCTTTGCTGCAATTGCCCTGATCGCGGTGGCGGCGGATGGTTATATTACTGATACTGAATCCCAGGCTATTACCACAATTTTAGCCCGGATGCAACTTTACAGAAGTTATCCTGGGGATGTGATGCGAAAAATGATCGATCATCTCCTGAATATTTTGCAAAGACAAGGTGTAGAGGTTCTTTTTAATGCCGCGATCGTGGGGCTGCCCCATGATTTAAAAGAAACAGCCTTTGCCGTAACAACGGATATTGTTTTAGCCGATGGAGAAGTTACAGAAGAAGAAGAAAAATTGTTAAATGATCTCTATCGTGTTTTAGAGATTCCCGAAGCCCTCGCCCTCAAAATCATTGATGTAATGATGATTAAAAATAAGGGGTAAGGGGTAAGGGGTAATGGGTAAGGGTTAATTACCCATTACCCAAAATAATCCTGGTTATCCACCCTAAAATCTAATTATGCAAAAATTAACCATTAATAAACAGGGTAATTTTCTTTCTATTACCCTACCAAAAGAATTAGTAGAAAAACTAAATCTTACTGAATGTGATGTTTTAGTCGTGACAGAAACGGCTGATGGTATTACTCTTAGTAAATATGACGCACAACTAGAAAAAGCAATGGAGATTTATCGTCAAGGAAGTGAAAAATATCGCAATGCTTTAAGGGAGTTAGCATAGTGAATCAACCCGTTTGGTTATCGGAAAAAATTGTTAAAGCAATACAAATAGATCAATAATGACAACATGGAGGTAGTGCAGGAATTAGAGATGAGAATTTACTATCAGCTAGTTTAGCTAGACCTATACATCTTTTTAATTATTCTAATCCTTCTCTGTTTCAATTAGCTGCTGCTTATGGTTTTGCGATTACAAAAAACCCTCCTTTTGTTGATGGAAATAAAAGGACAGCTTTTATGGCAATGTATGTCTTTTTAGGATTAAATAACTATGAATTAGATGGACCGGAATCTGAAGTTGTCTTAATGATGGAAAGATTAGCTTCTGGAGAAGAATCACAAGAATCTCTAGCAATTTGGTTGGAAAATTATGCTATTTCTTCAACAAACTAAGTTTCTTAGTTAGGATAATTTTTAACCATGAAGCATAATGTTGGCAGGTAAAACTGAATTAATCTAATCGGGTTTTCAATAAGATTTTTCCCCCTTTTACCCACCCTACAACTTTCACTGATTTTATTATATTCCCATTACCGATTACCTATTACAGATTACTGTATTTATCAGGCAAAAATTAACCATCTTGCTGACTGATGAAGACTCAATTAGTCAATTTTTCGCAAATTATTTTATCGCGTTCTGATGAGGAAAGAAGTTTATTAAAGAAACAAATCGACTCAGAAATGAAATTAAATTCTGAGCCGGATGTTTGGGATAAAATCTCGGAGTTAGAAAAACACTTAAAAATTTACGAAACTCAGTATCAAATGTCTTCCGATGACTTTTATCAAAAGTTTCGCACAGGTGAGTTAGGAGATGATATAGATTTTTTTGAATGGAGTGTATTTTATGAAATGTGGTTGTCAGCACAGCAAAAATTAAAATCTAATAACAATCAATATGAGTCTTCAAAACTACATTGATACGATTAAATCCCAATTAAGTCAAAATTTAATTATTGATTATTTTTCAATTGTCACCGAAAGAATCTTGTT
>JBEDKD010000087.1:0-2843 GCA_041172365.1 Cyanobacteriota bacterium
GCACTAAGACACTAAGAGAGGAAATATTTATGGTATTACCAAGGCACTAAGACACTAAGATGTTCTGGTATCGCCTTTCGACTAAAGATGGAGTATGCAAAAAAGCAGTGTTATCAAGTATTTTCAGTTTAAATCTATACCTCATCTATCCCATAAGTGCTATAATTATTTTTGCTCTCAATCCACAAACGTTATCGAGTGGCAATGGCACCAAATCCCTATTAGGTATTGAAACAAAACTTTCCCTAAAATTCTCAAGAAAACCATAATTACTACACAAAAATAGACATTAAAAATGATTAACACTTCTCAACATTCCTGGCAATTTTGGATCGATCGCGGTGGTACATTTACCGATATTGTCGCGAAGAGTCCCGATGGACAAATTATCATTGATAAAGTCTTATCAGAAAACCCAGAAAGATACCAAGATGCACCCGTCGAAGGCATACGCGAAATTTTAGGTTTAAAGTCAAATCAACCCATCCCCCCCCATACCATCGACGCGATCAAAATGGGGACAACCGTTGCCACCAACGCGTTATTAGAAAGAAAAGGCGATCGCGTCCTTTTATTAATCACGAAAGGATTTAAAGATGCCCTAAGAATCGGATATCAAAATCGACCGAATATTTTTGCCCGTCATATCATTTTACCCGAAATGTTATATGAACAAGTCATCGAAGTGGAAGAGCGATATAGTGCCCAAGGCGAAATCTTAACCCCCCTGAATTTAGACTTTATTCCCGCGTTACAACAAGCTTATCAAGCCGGAATCAAAAGTTGCGCGATTATATTCATGCACGGTTATAAATATCCCCAACATGAAAAACAAGTCGCCCAAATTGCCCAAGAAATCGGGTTTACCCAAATATCAATCTCCCACGAAGTCAGTCCCCTAATGAAATTAGTATCACGGGGAGATACTACCGTCGTAGATGCTTATTTATCCCCCATATTACGGCGTTATGTTAATCAATTTAGTCGACAATTAAAAGGAGATTCCCCCCTTAATAATGAAGAGACTCAAGGGGACATAAAACTGATGTTTATGCAATCCAATGGGGGTTTAGTAGACGCGGCACAATTTCAAGGAAAAAATAGTATATTATCGGGTCCGGCTGGGGGAATTGTCGGCGCAGTCAAAACCAGTGAATTAGCCGGATTTGATAAAATAATTACCTTTGATATGGGGGGAACTTCCACCGATGTCGCCCATTATAACGGTGAATATGAGCGACAATTCGAGACGGAAATTGCCGGAATCCGAACGCGATCGGCAATGATGTCTATTCATACAGTAGCCGCGGGAGGCGGATCAATCCTATTCTTTGATGGCTCCCGTTATCGCGTGGGCCCCGAATCCGCGGGAGCCAATCCTGGGCCAGCATCTTATCGTAAAGGAGGTCCATTAACAGTCACCGATTGTAATGTCATGTTAGGGAAAATTCAACCCCAATTTTTCCCTAAAGTCTTCGGAATTGAGGGCAATTTACCCTTAGATGCAGAAATCGTTAAAGAAAAATTTAGTCAATTAGCCGCGGAAATTGGTGATAAGAGAACCCCCGAAAAAGTAGCCGCGGGATTTTTGGCGATCGCGGTAGAAAAAATGGCTAATGCCATTAAGAAAATATCATTACAACGGGGTTATGATGTGTCAGAATATACCCTTTGTTGTTTTGGCGGCGCAGGAGGACAACACGCGTGTTTAATCGCGGACGCGTTAGGGATGAAACAAGTATTTATTCATCCCTACGCGGGGGTTTTATCAGCCTATGGAATGGGATTAGCTGATGTGAGAGTGATTCGAGAAAAATCCTGTGAGCAAGTGTTAACTTCGGGTTTAATTGAGGTTTTAAAGAGATTTTTAGAGGAGTTAGAAAGAGCGGGAAAAGAGGAATTGAACCACAAAGGCACAGAGGGCACAGAGAAGAGTATTGAAGTGATTTATAAGGTGTATTTAAAGTATCAAGGGAGTGACTCGACTTTGGGGATTGATTTTTGCGAAAATCTGGGGGAAATGCAGGATAATTTTGAGCGATTACATCGTCAGCGTTATGGTTTTATTATGGCGGAAAAAGCCTTAATTGCTGACTCGGTTTCCGTCGAAGTTATTGAAAAAATGAGTATCCCTGAAGAGGTATTAATTTCTCCCGTTGAATCGAGTCAAAAAGTTTCTATGGCTCCCGTCACGACTATCGAAATGTGGACGGGGAATGTTTGGCAAGAAACTCCGGTTTATCAACGCGACAACCTCACACCCGGAATGATAATTAATGGCCCCGCGATTATTATCGAAACAACGGGAACTAATGTGATAGAAGTCGGTTGGCAAGCCCAGTTAACTTGCCGTAATCATTTAATTTTAACCCGTGAGGGGTTTTCTCAAATCCGCGAGCAAAAGTCTGAATTAGAAAATCGTCCCGATCCGGTTTTATTGGAAATATTTAATAACTTATTTAAGGCGATCGCGGAACAAATGGGAATCACTTTACAAAATACAAGTTCATCGGTAAATATAAAGGAAAGACTAGACTTTTCCTGTGCAATTTTCGATGAAAATGGACAATTAGTCGCGAACGCGCCCCATATTCCTGTTCATTTAGGTTCGATGAGTGAAAGTGTTACAGCCTTAATTAAAGCCAAAGGTGACAACATTAAACCCGGAGATGTTTATGTTTCTAATAATCCCTACAATGGGGGGACTCATCTTCCCGATATAACAGTCATTACCCCTGTTTTTGCCAATACATTAATCTCCCTTAAACCTCTGTTTTATGTAGCATCAAGGGGACACCATGCGGATATTGGTGGAATTACCCCAGGCTCCATGCCACCTCATA
>JBEDKD010000088.1:0-20011 GCA_041172365.1 Cyanobacteriota bacterium
CTAGGAATTTATCAGCAAATCTTACAAGGAGAAGAAATTCCCACAAATGATAGTCGGGAACATACTGAATTAGTATTATCAGGATTAGTAGTAAAAGAGGGCGGTTATTTACAAGTCAAAAATAAAATTTATGCGAGTGTATTTAATCAAGACTGGGTAGCATCAGAATTAGGACAATTACGCCCCTATTCCCAAACCTTTGATGCCTGGATAGCTTCTCAACAAACTGATAAATCTCGACTATTAAGAGGACAAGCCTTAAAAGACGCGCAAATCTGGTCACAAGGAAAAAGTTTAAGCGATTTAGATTATCAATTTCTCGCAGCTAGTCAAGAATGCGATCACGAAGAAGTACAACTTACCTTAGAAGCAGAAAGAATCAAAGAAGTTGAAGCCAGACTCTATCAAGAGAAAAAAAGTACAAAACGCCAAAGATTTTTACTTTCTTTAGTTAGTTTTTCATTCCTATTTGTTTGTATATTGGGGATCGGGATTCAGAAACAATATCAACTAGCTAAAATCAGCGAAACCCATGCTAAAATCAGCGAAATAAAGGCAATTTCCTCCTCTTCTAAAGGATTTTTTGCCTCGAATCAAAAGTTTGACGCACTGATAGAAGCCATCAGAGCAAAACAAAAACTCCAAGAACTAGGAAACGTAGATATCACTACAGAAACTCAAGTCAATTCAGCCCTGCGACGAGCCGTTTATGGAGTAGAAGAATATAACCGCTTTTTAGGGCATAAAGCTGGCATATTAGACATTAATTTTAGCCCCAATGGTCAACTGATCGCGACGGCCAGTGCCGATGCCACCATTAAACTTTGGTATCCAGATGGCAGATTGTGGAAGGATCTCAAAGGACATCAAGGGGGGGTGTGGTCAGTCCAGTTTAGTCCTGATAACTCAATGCTGGCTTCTGGGAGTGAGGATACCACGATCAAACTATGGAATCGAGACGGCATTTTATTGAAGACTTTTAATGGACATGAAGCTGCTATTATGAGTGTGGCTTTCAGCCCTGATGGTAAAACCATTGCCTCAGCCAGTTTGGATGGTACTGTTAAACTTTGGAATCTGGAGGGAACTATCCTCAAAACCTTCTCAGATCATCGTGCGGCGGTGATGAAAGTCGCGTTCAGTCCTAATGGTAAAACGATTGTTTCTGGGAGTGCGGATAATACAATTAAACTCTGGAATCTTGATGGGAATTTACTTAACACTTTTGCTGGTCATAGTGGGGCGGTAATCGCAGTCACGTTCAGTCCTGATGGTCAAACAATTGCGACCGGGAGTGCTGATAATACGATTAAACTCTGGAATCTTGACGGCACTTTACTCAACACTTTTCGCGGTCATGGCGCTACCGTTTGGACGGTAAAATTCAGTCCTGATGGTGAGATGATTGGTTCTGCTAGTTGGGATAAAACCATTAAAATTTGGAGTCGTAATGGCTCTTTGTTAACGACTCTCAGGGGACATCAAGCGACAGTTTGGACAATGGCTTTCAGTCCTGATAGTTCCGCGATCGCGTCTGGGGGTGCTGATAATATTGTTAAACTCTGGAAAATTAAGAACCCATTTCTCACAACCCTTTCTGAACATACCGCAGGCATTTGGGGCGTAGCTTTTAGTCCTGATAATTCCGCGATCGCGTCCGCGAGTTGGGACAAAACCGTTAAATTGTGGAATCGAGAGGGCATCCTCCTCAAAACTCTCTCAGGACATCAATCTGCGGTAATCAGAGTGGTTTTCAGTCCCAACAGTCAAACCATCGCGACTAGCAGTTCCGATGCCACCATTAAACTCTGGAATCGAGACGGAACTTTGCTTAATACTCTCAAAGGACATCAGGCGGTGATTTTTGGGTTAGCTTTTAGTCCTGATGGTGAGATAATTGTCTCTAGTGGTTTCGATAAAATGGTTAAAATTTGGACGGCAAAGGGGACTTTATTAACAACTCTCAAGAGTGGTAATAGTATATTTACATCTGTCGCGATTAGCCCCGATAGTCAGACCATTGCTGTTAGCAGTAGCGATGGCACGGTGAAAATCTGGAATCGCCAAGGCACTTTGCTAAAAACTATCAAAAGTCATCCTATATCAACTATAATTGTGGCTTTCAGCCCCAACGGTCAGATATTAGCCACAGGCAGTATAGATCATACGGTTAAACTTTGGAAACTCGATGGCACTTTATTAAAAACCATAGAAGCTCATCAAGCTGCTGTTTGGGGTATTGCTTTCAGTCCTGATGGTCAAAAAATTGCTACAAGCAGTTTAGATAACACCGTTAAAATTTGGAAAATAGATGGTACTTTATTAGTCACCCTAGAAGGTCATACTTCTGGTGTTAGGCAGATTGCTTTCAGTCCTGATGGTAAAACTATTGCTTCAGCGAGTGATGATAATACCGTGATTTTATGGGATGTAGAGAAGGTGTTAAACGTAGATTTGTTGCAGTATGCTTGTGATTGGGTGGGGAATTATTTGCAAACAAATATCAATTTAGAAGATATTGAACGCCATTTATGCGATGGATTTAAAAGGTCAAAATAACCATTAATCGCAATGCTAAATACTCGTTAATTATGACTAAGTATAGCAATGATAAATAGGTGGTGATAGTTTTGGTATTGTCAATATCTTCTCACGGGGTGACAGAAATCTGGGGTGAAAGAGTCCCTATTGTTGAGTGGGTTTGGGGCGCGATCGTTCTCTCTCCAAAATCCTGATATAGCAACCGACAGGGTAGTTAAGTCGTGGGGTGGGGGCGGTTTTTTATAATTTGTCTTTGAGGCTCAAAGATGAGGGTGAACCCGCCCCTACAAAATCTGTCCTAATAGCCTTGGCAGTTGCTATATAATAAGTAAAAATTCAAAACTTAACATTTTTGTGATTATACCATGACTAAACCTACAGCAACCCTGTTAATTTCCTGTCCCGATCGCAAGGGACTTGTCGCGTTACTTGCTAATTTTATCGCGTCTCATAATGGCAACATTATCCACGCGGATCACCATACAGATTTTACCGCGGGATTATTTTTAAGTCGTCTGGAATGGCAATTAGACGGTTTTGACTTGAAAACTGAAGAAATCACTCCTGCTTTTAGTGAACTAGCCCAGGATTTACAAGCAAATTGGCAATTACATTTCTCCCAGAAAATTCGACGGATCGCGCTTTGGGTAAGTCGTCAAGATCATTGTTTATTAGACTTGATTTGGCGACAACGCGCTAAAGAAATTATCGCGGAAATTCCCCTGATTATCAGTAACCATGAAAAGTTAGATCCCATTGCTGCACAATATGGGATTGACTTTGAGTATATTCCCATTAGCAAAGATAATAAAGCTATTCAGGAAGCACAACAGTTAGAAATCCTTAATAAGTATAACATAGATTTAGTCGTTTTGGCGAAATATATGCAAATTTTGAGTCAAGATTTTGTGATAAAATTTCCCAATGTGATTAATATTCACCATTCATTTTTACCCGCGTTTGTGGGGGCAAATCCCTACGAAAGAGCTTATGAAAGAGGGGTTAAAATTATTGGTGCAACAGCCCACTATGTTACACCGGATTTAGATGCTGGTCCGATTATCGAACAAGATGTTGTGCGTGTGAGTCACCGCGATGAAGTGTCGGATTTAGTTCGTAAAGGTAAAGATTTAGAAAGAGTTGTTTTAGCAAGGGCGGTGCGATATCATTTACAAAATCGTGTTTTAGTTTATGGTAATCGCACGGTTGTTTTTGCTTAAATTTTAAACCTTACTCGCGTTTATTTGGGACTCTGTAGGGGCAGGTTCGCCTCAATCTTTGATCGCCACCAAAAAATGATATAAACCTGCCCCTTCCCCATCCATAAATTCTGTAGGGGTGGGTTCGCCTCAATCTTTGATCGCCACCAAAAAATGATATAAACCTGCCCCTTCCCCATCCAAAAATTCTGTAGGGGCGGGTTCGCCTCAATCTTTGATAGCCACAAAAAAAATGATATAAACCCGCCCCTTCCCCATCCATAAATTAAGTCGGGCGGGTTTATATAGGCTATTTGTAGGTAACAGAATTGATCGGAGAACCCGCCCCTACAAAATATTGATGTTTGGTAATTTTTTCGAGGCTGAAATAGGGAAAAACCGGGGTATTTATAGATAAATAACCCTTCTTAAGGAATGACAGTTTGGGGTTGATTGGGAGAATTTTCGGACAGATTTTCAGGGCATGGGGGACGGAAAGATAGATACAATAATGGCCCGAATAAAGGAATTAACGCGACACTCCAAAAGATGATTTTATTATTAATGCCCCGTCTAGCTATATCATCACCTAATAAGGCAGGAAAGACTAGGGCAAGCATACAAAAGTCTAAACTCATTACATGAATAAAGCGACTGGTTTGCCATTGTTGTACAAAGTCGCTCCAGTCTCCTTTGGTAATTCCAGAAAATACTAATGCCCCTGCACCTAATGTTAATAAAATTCCGATGAGACGAGAATCTAATATTTTGAGGAAGAGATTTTTTTTGCCGTAAAAATGGGGATTGGGTTGACGTAATGCTAAATAAGGTAATAGAGCAAAGGCTCCTACGGCAAAGGATAATAAGGCAAACACCCACGCGGGGATTTTTTGCCCTCTACCGTCACTGAAAAGCACACAACTATAAATCATTGGCCATATTCCCATAATATTGAATAAGGCGACAATAAGGGGGTTAATTCCTTCGAGTTTACCTGTTGATAGGTTTGTAATAAGTGTAATGGTGTCTGCGCGATCGGGGGGTGCAAAGATAAACGCGTAGGTGATAAATCCTAACCAAAGTAACCAAAATCCGATTTTTGGCATAATTTTATTTGTGTCAGATAAATAACTCTAATAATATATAGCACGTCTCAATCATTTATACATATTTGTAGGGATAGTACCCCGTACCTAACCCCTGATTAATTGGGGCAACCACGGGGGAATTGGGGCAACCACGGGGGGATTGCCCCTACATTAACTGATGATTAGGTGATATAATATATAACGCGTTTCTCAAATAGATGAGGTGTAGTATATATGTGCTTAATACAGGGCGAAGCATTCCCGAAATATAGTTATTCATCTTATCAAAAATAATTGTCGGGAATGCTTCGCCCCTACAGAAAATTTTTGCCTCATTCTTCCTTCTTCCCTCTTCCCTCTTCCCTCTTCCTTCTTCCTTCTTCCTTCTTCCTTCTTCCTTCTTCCTTCCTCCTTCTATGGAAATTGTTGCATGAATTGGCGATCGATCCTATCTTTCCATTGCCACAGTAGGGGAGATTCCCATACAAACATACCACGAGACGCGATCGCGCTTTTATCTCCAGTGCCGATTAAACTTAAATATTGTTGTTGAGGGTAAAAGGGTTTTAAGGGTTTATCTTGAATAAATCGACATAAATTATGATATAATGGTTTGCCTTGACGTACTGCAAAAACTCCCGCTTTCGGGCGGGGATGATGAATCATTGTGGCAATATCTCCCGCGGCAAATATCTGGGGATGGGAAAGAGATTGTAAATAGTCATTGACTAGGATAAATCCATTATTATCGGTGCATATACCTGATTCTTTGAGCCAATGGGCTGCGGAGGCTTGCGTTACCCAAAATACGCGATCGTATTCTTTTGTTAACCCAGATTCACAATACAAGCGATAGGGCAAAAGAGCGCGATCGTGCCTTAATAGAGGTTCAATTTTCGAGACAGTTTCACCTAAATATAATTGAATCCCACGACTGATCAAAATTTCCTGAAGACGACGGCGCACTAACCTATTATGATTAGGTAAAAGCTCTCTCCCACTCTGAATTAAATCAATCTCTAAAAACTCACTATTCTTCCCTTCTTCCTTCTTCCCTTCTTGCCTCTTCCTTCTTGCCTCTTCCTTCTTCCCTCTTCCTTCTTCCCTCAATAAAGAAGACTGCATATTTAAAGCCAATTCGACACCACCCGCACCACCGCCAACAATGGCTAAACGTAATAATTGCTCAGGGTTATTCTTTCTTTGTGTCAGTAATTCCTGCCAATGGTTTAAAAATTGGGGAACAGGTTTTGCCGCGATCGCGTAATCTTTTGCACCCGGTACTAATAGAGTATTCGGTGTGCTACCAATATCAATGGAAACTACATCAAAATTAATGGGCTTATTCTCTTGACAAATTACTTGAGTTTTGCTTAAGTCAAGCGCGATCGCGTGATCAATTAAAATCTGAGAATGGGCAAATTGAGCAAGCGATCGTAAATCAATATGACAGTCATTATAATCATAAAAACCCGCGATATAACCCGGAAGCATCCCCGAATAGGGAGTATGAGAAACATTAGTAATCAGGGTAATATTAACTCCGGGTAAGGGATTAATCCCAAACTGTTTTAAGACGATCGCGTGACTATGCCCACCGCCAATTAAAACCAGATTTTTAGTAAGAGAATGAGACATGGTTGGCATGAAATTTAAAAAGAAACCGGGTTTCTCTCCTCAATTTGGCACAGAGTGATTTATCGGTAAAAAGAAACCCGGTTTCTGGTATCGGGGTTTCTTTGCCGGAGAAAAAGAAACCGGGTTTCTCTCATAAATTTGGCACAAAGTGGTTTATCGGTAAAAAGAAACCCGGTTTCTGGGAGCTAGTTATATTTTTACGCCAAAAAGTTGATAACTTTTACTTTCCCATAAAATAAATAATCCTAAACCAATTAAAACAAAGGGAACGATCGCGTGTGTATAACGAGTCAAAAGTTTAGCCACTTGAGGATGGCGTGTAAACTGATAGGCACTATAACACCAAACCGCGATCATTACATAAAAAACGATTAAAATTGTCAAAAAACTCGGTAAATTACAACTGGCAAACAAGGGCACATAAATCCCGATATTATCACCACCATTGGCAAAGGTAACAGCCCCGACTTGAAAAATTTGTGGTTTCATTAAATGGGATAATTTTGCCAAGAGAGAAGATTTTTCCTTAACCGCAAAATCTGTGGAAATTGCTTGTACTTCCTCATCATCTTCTTCCGGGTTAATGAGATGATTAATGCCGATAAAAATTGGTACAAATCCCATTAATCCTATCCACGGACGCGGTATCATTAAACCACCGAAAAAACCGGGTAAACTGGTTAATACTAACGCGGTAAAACCTAAATATTGTCCCGCAAAAATATGCCAAGGTTTTAATTTGCTATCAACTTGGGCAAAAAAGAGCATTAAAATTACCAGATCATCTATATTTGTGGCTGTAAATGCTGTAATCCCTGTCGCGATCGCGCCGAAAAACCAATTCATAAATCTCCCAGTAGATTATTTCCATTTTCTTATCATATTTGTTAACACTTGTCAAGTTTTAGGTTGGGTTGAGTCTTCAGATATTGTCGAGTATTTTGGGGGTGAATTTTCTCAAGCCAACCTACTTCTTTTTACGGGTAGGGGGTTGGGTTGAGTTTTCAGATATTGTCAGGTATTTTGGGGTGAATTTTCTCAAGCCAACCTACTTCTTTTTACGGGTAGGTGGTTGGGTTGAGTCTTCAGATATTGTCAGGTATTTTGGGGGTGAATTTTCTCAAGCCAACCTACTTCTTTTTACGGGTAGCTTGGGTTGAGTCTTCAGATATTGTCAGGTATTTTGGGGTGAATTTTCTCAAGCCAACCTACTTCCTGAGAAAGCGCGATCGCGTGTTGACGAATTTCGGGAATTGCTGTCGTTTCCCACAGACATCCTTTACGCGGGGAACCCAATGTATAAAGCCAAGAAGAAACTACCCCTTTCTCCCCAATTAAAGCACCATTTGAAGCTACATCTAACCCCAAATTTAACGAATCAGGACGAATTAACCCTCGATCGCGTAAATTCACAATTAAAGGATGTTGAAATTGTCGATAATCACATTCTGAACCCGTGCAATTAATCACACGATTTACTGTTAAACGAGTCAACTTGTCATTATTACTATGTCGTGGTTTGACAAAAACATCTACCCCCTTTGGTGTGACAGAAAATTTTTGCACTTTCCCGGCAATAACTTGTAATTGATGACTATTTAAGATTTCCTGTAAAAGTCCAAAAATCTTAGGTGCGACTCGATGACGGTGAATTTCCCAATAGGGACGTAGATGACGTAAAAAACGTCGTTTTTCTTCTAAAGAAAGACTTTGCCAAAGCACTTGCGTTTCTGGGCGAATTGCATCAATTACCCCTCGCCAATTTATGCCTTGAGTTTCTGCTTCTTTAATGATTTGACGCACTTGACGTAAGAGATTCCGAATAGTTAACGGAGTGATTTTCGTTAAGTTTAAACCATGATAAGGTAGGGTTACTTGATGAGATTGGGGAAGGAATCCATGACGGGAAACCACATAAATTTGACCTTGATAGTTTTGGGCTTTTAACCCGATCGCGATATCAACCATTGTTAATCCTGAGCCTATTAATAAAATATTCTCATCAGGTTTAATTGAATCAAAAACATGAGTACCCCAAGGATAACTAATATAATGTTCATGATCCTGGTAAAAACTCGGATCTTCAATGGTGGGATTAGCCGGAGGAAAATTACCTAATGCCAGAACAATTTTTTGCGCGATAAGTTTCTCACCATTACTTAAAATAATCTCATTATTTTCACCCAGGGGAGAAATATCGATCGCGTCTTCTTTGATCCATTCAAAGGTAACATGGGGTGCGGCATTTCTGATCGCGTCTTCTAAAATAGCTTGCCCATAAATACCATAAATTTTCCGAGGTACAAATGTCCCCGGAGTCAGACTTTCATCTCCCAATTCTTTCAGTAAATCTTCCCGTTTTTCTAACCAATTAAAAAAATGATCCGGCTCATCGGGAAAAGCACTCATTTTGCCCGCGGGAACATTTAATACATGACAAGAAATATCCGTGCTATAGGCTACCCCTCGCCCTAATACCGATTTCGATTCAATTAATTTGATTTCCAGGGGTGCGATCGTGCTACGCACGGCTTGGAAAGCCATCGCGTGTTTCAATAACTGCGTCGCGACGAGGATACCACTAAACCCACCCCCGATGATCGCGATCGTCCTTTTTGGGGATAAAACTCCTTTGAGGGGTTGCCAAATCTCTGATAACTGTGACATAATGAAAATACTACGGTTTGTCTATCAGCTTACCGTATATTTATAGGGAAAAGATAAATGAGTAACAATTCTGCAATGAATTTAGGATGTCGGCACTGTCGTTATTATCAAATGGAGGGGCGGCGGTGGGGACATTGCCAACTCCTGGGAGTACCCGTGCAAGGGGGATGGGCAACCTGTTCCCACGCGGTTCCACCTTTTGCCCCATCTGGGGAGCATTCACAAATTTGTAGAAAAGAGCAAAGACAAGAGATAGCGCGATCGTCACGGCTACTGGAAGCAAACCCCCCACCTCTTCAAGTGTAGAAAAATTCTGATAAATTCTTCGTCAAGGTAGAGTTAATTGCTCCACCTTGGCTTTATCATGGAAGTGAATATACTTGGGAAAAAAATTAGGATGAAGTACCAATTGACAAATCGTTTAGGTATTTTCTTAGTAACAAGCGCGATCGCGGCTTGCTCCATGAGCACTCCCCAAACAGAAAAGCCCAACCCCGATCGCAGTCAACAGACAAGGGGAGATCAGAAAACGGAAAAAATATCATCATCCCCACAACATAACGAACATCACAGCCCCCCCGCCAATACCACAAATACCACTCAAACCCAATTCACCGAGTTAAAAAATGTTACCCCCCAAACCCCCGTTAAACTCGCGATCGCTGTTTTAGATACTACAGGAAAACCTATTAATCAATTCCAAACATTTCAAGAACAATTAATGCACCTTATTATTGTCAGTGAAGACTTAGAAAAATTCCAACATCTCCATCCTACTTATAAAGAAAAAGGAAAATTTGAAGTCGACGTGACTTTTCCCAAAAGCGGAAATTACGCGATTTTTAGCGATTATAAACCAGTAGGACAATCAGAACAAGTCGCGGTAATGACTCAACAAGTATTAGGCAATCCGCCCGCCACGTCTCCCCCTGATTTATCCCTAACAAAAACCTTTGGAGATAAAAAAGTTACGCTCTCTTTATCTGAATCTACCCTCAAAGCAAATCAAGAAGTCACCATCACTTTTAACCTACAACAAAAGGATAATAATCAACCCATTACAAACTTACAACCCTATTTAGGAGAAAAAGGGCATTTAGTGATTATTAAACAAGCTTCTCCCCTGACTAAAAAAGATTATATTCATGCCCATGCTATGCCAGATGCCACCTCTGGAAATGTTAAATTTATGACTAAATTTCCCGAAGCCGGAAAATATAAACTTTGGGGACAATTTAAACAAAATGATCAAATTATCACGGCAGATTTTTGGGTAAATGTTTTATAAGTTCTCGATGGGGAGTTATCACCCCGTAACAATAATGGTAAAACCTCCGAAAAAATAGCACGTCAAAATTTGGTAACAAATTTCTTTTTCCCCCGATAGGCAAACGATCCCGAACAATGCTATACTATCGAGCAAAGAAAATTTTTTTATCATCACTGTATTGCCGGGGAAACTATTATGAGAGTCTTACTTGTACAAAATGAACCTGAATTGGGTGCTACAATTAAGCGCACTTTAACTCAAGAAGCCTATATAGTAGATTGGGCTCAGGATGCCCATGAAGCTTGGGGCTATTTAGAGAGTCAATCGACTTATTACACTTTGGGGATTTTTGATCAGTTATTGCCCGGAATATCTGGATTAGAATTATGTCGCCGCTTATTTGAGAAAAATAACCCTTTACCCGTGTTGATTTTAACAAGTAAATCTCCTCTGGAAGCTCAAGTTAAAGGTTTAGACGTGGGGTTCGATGATTATTTAGTCAAACCTTTTGCGATGTCTGAATTATCAGCAAAAATACAGGCAATGAAGACACGATCGCGGTTATTCTCATCATCAAAACAATTAAAAGTAGGAAACCTTGCCCTTGATTATAATTTACGCACAGTGACGCTCAAGAATAATCAGGGCGAAAATCAAGTGATTCCTTTAACAATCAAAGAATTTAAGTTGTTAGAATGTTTTCTGAAACATCCTAATCAAATTATCACCAGTAATCAAATTCGTGATCAATTAGGTGAGATAAGTACGGGAACAATTACTAATGTCGTCGCCACACAAATGCGATTATTTCGACGGAAATTATCGGAATATGATTGCACTAACTTGATAGAAAGTCTCTACGGAGTTGGCTATCGTTTGAAACACTAAAAAGGAGACATCTCCAAAACTAATGTAGGGTAGGCTAACCCTGCCATAGCTCCTATTTTCAGGAGATGTCTAGTAGCTCCTTGGGAATTTTGCTCTCGGAAATACCCAAAGACTTACTATTAATTTTTGAGAGCAACCACCATCGGGCTAAGTATCGCAAATCTTAATCTTCAACCACTTCTAATAAATCTTCGATCATCACATCAAAGGTGCGAGCTAATCTCAGTAAAGCCCTTAGATCCGCCATTGTCATTCCTGGGGAACGAGCATAACTTTTTACAGTGTTATAACCCACTCAATCGCGATCGGCGACTTCCTTGAGTGTCCAGCCTTCTCTGGCTGCAAACTCCCTAATCCGCAATTTAACCAATTCGCCTCTTGACATAGGGGTGATATTTCACCTATACGAGAAATGAAACGATCGCGCTGAGGTTCGAGAAACCCAAGAGGGTTCCCCAAAAATCAGGATAGTGGCAATAATAACAGAAGCTAGTGACTACTCCTTTACCACTTCAAATAAATCTTCAATCATCACATCAAAAGTCCGTGCCAACTTTTGTAGATAGGTGACATCAACGGTTGCCAACCCCGGAGAACGCGCATAAACTTTCAAGGCACTATAGCCTACTCCAGAACGTTCTGAGAGTTCTTTCAATGTCCAGCCTTTTTCAGCCGCAAACTCTTTGATCTTTAGTCTAACTAAACCCATCGTTACATAAAATTATAGAAAAATATCTCATTAAAAAAAAACCAAATTAATCTTCAACCACTTCTAATAAATCTTCAATCATTACATCAAAAGTGCGGGCTAACTTGATCAACGCAGATAACTCGGCCATACTCATCCCAGTGGAAACCGCGTAAGTTTTGATCGTGCTGTAAGAAACTCCTGAACGATCCGATACCTCCTTGAGAGTCCATCCCTCTCTTTGGGCAAATTCCCTGATCCGCACTCTCACTAATTCACTTCTTGACTTTCTTGACATTTAGTTTACTTTTCGACTATACTCATAGTAGAAAAAACGATCGCTCTGAGGTTTGAGAGACCCAAGAGCGATCCCTTAAAAAAAAGATACCAACTATGATAACACAAGCAGAACCAAACCACAAGGCATCTAATCCCCTTGCCCGTTTTGTCACGAAAGAAGCCGTCGCGAAAGTCCTCAATGTCGCTCCTGAGAAGATTCGGGAGATTCGTCTGTGGCCCTATGTCATCCATGTTGTCGGAGAAGGGATCAGTCGTTTTGTCAGTTATGGGGATATGCCACCCATTGTCGCGGTGGAAAAGCCAACCCCTAAAGATGTGGCATGGTGGCATAAGCGTTGGCGTCAGAATCAACATTTAGCCCCTGACTTTTGGGTAGAATTTTTTGAGGCAAAATTTAGGGAAGCACCAACGGAGTCGCAATTGTTAGCCTGGGGTGAATTAGTCGGTTTTGTGAAACATGGTTTGTCCCCTGAAAAAGTAGCATTTTTGCAACAGGTTTATCGTCTCATCAGACATGATTTGAGAGTCTCCCTCGGCAGCGCGATACAGTCCTTCCATCATCGAGTTGAAGCCTAAAATCTGGGAATAATCACAATTAATTCATATCATGGGCATAGATGTCAGTGAATGATAACTAGCCACTTCAGTTAAAATGTAAACTGATAAAAACTTCGAGCATCCCATCATAATGAGCGAATCTCCAAAACCTGTAAACCTCAATAACGAACTCGCGAAAGAGCGTAACCGTGCCGCGGCGGAACGGACTCTTATGGCTTGGATTAGAACCAGTTTATCATTAATTAGTTTTGGCTTTGGTATTGATAAAATTTTGGAGGTATTGCGTCAAAGCAAACTCAAAGAATCAACCCATATTTACTCAGGGGCTCGTCTGGTGTGCATTGGTTTTATCCTCATTGGAATTTTTGCCCTATGGGGAGCGATTAGACAACACCGCAAAATTCTTAAATTAATTCAGCGAGATGATTATGTTTATACCAATCAAGCCTCGATCGCGATGACGACAGCTATATCTGTGATCTTGGTGGGTATATTCGGCTTAATTGTCGTGTTAGCTGGACTATAATCTCATGTGTTTTTTCATAATTATAATCAAATGGGTAATAGGTAATAAGTAATAGGTAATGGGGAAGTTTTCTTCTGTCTATCAATGATAGTTACATCTCGCTTGAGAATCGCGACAAATGCCACACCTTCGACAGAAGTCATGGCAATTCCGTCTTCGTTGCGGATAGAGACGAAGATATCTGATATCATTCTAGTTTAGCTTATGATTGATTCAGGAAACGCGATCGGCAAAGGTATTATTTATGTTGCCCAAAAATCCACTGCTGTTACGAATAACCGTAGATATCTAAATATTCCTCAAAACTCATCTCCATATTCAGAAGGATCATACTCGAAAACATCATCATTCTCCCATGTATAATCCTCATCGGTTTCTGCCCTTTTAGAGAGATTGCTTTTAACTGGTTGCTCACTTCCACCTGATACTTTGACTAACAATTGAGCCACCGCTACATTGTAAGGGTCTTTTTCATTCGCTTTTTTCAGATAACTTATCGCGTCTTCTTTTTTGTTTAAACGATAAGCAACAAAGGCTTGACCAACTAAGCTCATTACGGTTTCTTGCATCTCTGTGATTTCCAGAAAGGCTTGTTGGGCTTCCCTAAAATTTTTTTGTCCATAAAGAGAACAAGCCCTTAAAAATTGAGATTTTTTGATATCTAAGTTGTGGCGATCTTTTATCGCATTTTGTAATTTTTCTTGTGCATCATCATATTTTTCTAACAGAATTAACGCTAAAGCTAAAGTATTAATTTGGTAAGGAGTTAATCTTCTTCTGGGATTTTTATTGAGAAGATCAATTGCCTTTTGATAATCTTTTTTTGTAATGTAAACTCGGGCTAATCTTTCTTCAATAAAATCTTTGCTCTGCCTTTGCTTGTTGGCAGACCAGGGAAATTTCAGTGCATCATTTAGATATTTTTCCGCGTTATCTCGATCCTCAATTGCTTTAGGAGCATCATTAAATAAACCATAATAACTCTTAATCCAGTAAAGCAAAAAAGCGGTTTTACCCAAGGAATACAACTTATCGACTCCTTCGCAAACGCCATTTGTAGTGGTTTCAGAATTATTAGTTCTGTCCAGTTCCCAACATTTATAAAAGCATTGCCATGCCTTCTGAGCCTTTTCTAAATCTGGCGGATAATAATTACCATTAGACAGATTGCCTACATCGTTTAATTTCAAAGCAAAAACAGCCGGGTTCCACTGACGATTATTCGCAATCATATCGTAATAGGCACAACCCATGACATAAAAAGATTTAATATATTCATTACGGCAACGACTTTTTTCTTTTTTTTGACTAGGATCATTAGGATCTAATAATTCCCACAATTCAATAGCTTTTTCCAAAGATTGAATCCCTTGTGCGCGTTTCTTTTTGGGAATTTCCCAATTTTTATCTTGCCAGTAAGTTCCAGGAATAACCTCGATTAATAAATAGCCGATTCGATAGTAATCCTTGATCCGATTAGGATAGATTGATAGGTTTTTTTCATAATACACAATTGCCGATTCAGCTTCCTCGCGAAGATTTCCATCTTTTCGGACTCTCCCCTTGAGTTCCTGTGCATTTTGATAGTGAAAGTAAGCTAAATTCGCGATATATGTGGGGTTATTTGGTTTTAATTCTAAACACCGTTGACGCAAAAGATAGGTTTCTTGACGATACTTCTTCTTAATATTTAAAACTCGGTCTTTTTCGGGATTATTTTTGGGGATATCTCCCTGAGACACTTGGGCAAGTTTTCCACAAGCAAAGCCGATTTCGCTTAGAATTTCAGGTTGGTTCCATTCAGGACGATCACGTAATTTTTCGATGGGTGCAAATTTTTCATAAATGCCCATCCAGTTATTTTTTTCTTTGAGTTGCTTTATTTCCGCTTCCTGGGTTAAAACCGCGACGGATTTGGGCTGAAGAATCTCTGTCATTTCTTCATCGGTAAGCAGAGACAAAAATGGTAATCTACCACCCGTTTCCATGACTCCTGATTGTCTGAGTTTTCCCCAAACCCTTTTATAAATATTCTCAGAACTTATGGGTAATTCACCGACAACGGAAAACGTGATCTTGACTTCTGATGGTGTTGAAGTGAAAGAAATCACATTTATTTTTTGAGCGAAACGAGCATTATCGTTTTTGCGAGAATAAATACCGATCGCGCTCCTAATTGACTCAAATTTTAGAGATGATAACTCAGGAAAAAGAGTTTGAATCTCGTCTAAATAACTACCCGCATATTTGATGATACCACTTTGAAACATTGCTTCATCAGCCCGGATAAGAATTGAGACCATTTTCTTCGCTCTCCTTGCAAATAGAATAATCTGGGTTCATCTTCATTAAACTTTGTCCCCACGTCCCGACAACAAAACTCTCAGCCATTGTCCTGACATCGGTGAGCTTAACGATCATTACACTATAGTAAATGATCTGTTCGCATAAAGTCAAGTCTTGATCAGAAAATAAGAGGCACACGATCGCGCTCCGGGCTGTCCCTAACACGATCGCGCTCCGGGCCGCCCACGATCGCGCTCCCCCTGCCAGAGAAAAAAAAGAGAGAGTAAGTAAAAATACCCCCAGGGCAAAAAAAATGTCCCAGAAAATACAAAATATGCTACAATTGTTAACAAATCTTAGTTAAAGTCTTTTAACGTCCCAAACGCATTATGAGTCTTCCCATTCGTAACGTAGCCATCATAGCCCACGTCGATCACGGTAAAACAACCCTTGTTGATGCCCTTCTCCGACAGTCAGGTATCTTCCGCGAAGGGGAAGACATCCCAGATTGCGTTATGGACTCCAACGACATCGAACGCGAGCGCGGTATCACCATCCTCGCGAAAAACACCGCGGTAAAATACAAAGAAACCTTAATTAATATCGTTGACACCCCCGGCCACGCGGACTTCGGTGGAGAAGTCGAACGAGTTTTAGGAATGGTTGACGGTTGTCTACTGATCGTAGATGCTAATGAAGGTCCCATGCCCCAAACCCGTTTCGTACTGAAAAAAGCCTTAGAAAAAGGTCTTCGCCCCATTGTTTTCGTCAATAAAATCGATCGTCCCCAAGCAGATCCCCTCAAAGCCGTTGATAAAGTTTTAGACTTATTTATTGAACTCGGTGCCGATGACGATCAGTGCGACTTTACCTATTTATTCGGTTCTGGTTTAGGCGGTTATGCCAAAACAGAACTTGATGGAGAAAGCACTGATATGAAATGTCTCTTTGAGGCCATTCTCGCTCATGTTCCGCCCCCAGTTGGTGATGTCAATAAACCTTTACAATTACAAGTTACAACTCTTGATTATTCTGAATATGTAGGTCGGATTGTGATCGGTCGTATTCATAATGGTACGATTAGAGTTGGTCAGCAGGCCGCGTTAGTCACAGAAACGGGAGCCATTGTTAAGTCACGAATCACTAAATTAATGGGATTTGAAGGCTTAAAACGGATTGAAATTGAAGAATCTACTGCGGGTAATCTCGTCGCGGTTGCTGGTTTTAGTGATGCCAATATTGGCGAAACTATTACTTGTCCCAATGAACCCCACGCATTACCTTTAATTAAGGTTGATGAGCCGACTTTACAAATGACTTTCTCCGTCAATGATTCACCCTTCTGCGGCCAAGAAGGACAATTTGTTACCTCTCGTCAAATCCGCGATCGTTTAATGCGGGAATTAGAAACAAACGTCGCGTTACGGGTAGAAGAAACCGACTCTCCCGATAAATTCTTAGTATCAGGACGGGGAGAATTACACTTAGGTATTTTAATTGAAAATATGCGTCGGGAGGGCTATGAATTTCAGGTATCCCAACCCCAAGTTATTTACCGAGAAGTGAACGGCCAACCCTGCGAACCCTTTGAATGTTTAGTATTAGATGTTCCCGAAGAAGCGGTAGGGGGTTGTATTGAACGCCTCGGCAAACGCAAAGGCGAAATGCAGGATATGCACGTGAGCGGAAATGGTCGCACACAATTAGAATTTGCCATCCCTGCACGAGGTTTAATTGGCTTCCGAGGGGAGTTTATGCGTTTAACTCGTGGTGAGGGAATTATGAATCATAGTTTCCTTGATTATCGTCCTATTATTGGAGATATTGAAGCACGTCGTAATGGTGTTTTAATTTCCTTTGAAGAAGGGGTAACGACTTTCTACGCGTTAAAAAATTCCGAAGATCGTGGAGTCTTTTTTGTTGGTGCTGGAGTCAAGGTTTATAAGGGTATGATCGTGGGAGAACATAATCGTCCCCAGGATTTAGACTTAAATGTTTGTAAGACGAAGCAATTAACTAACTTCCGTTCATCAACGGGGGATGAATTAGTGCAATTACAGTCCCCTGTGGATATGAGTTTAGAGCGTGCCCTTGAGTATATTGGCCCCGATGAATTGGTGGAAGTTACGCCACTATCAGTTCGTTTACGCAAGTTGAGCAAGAAGTTCGCGAAACGTTAAAACGTTTTCCCAAAAAGTGCCTAGAATAGTGCTTTTTTAATATAACCACAAAGGCACAAAGAACACAGAGGAGAGAGCGAAAATTACCCTCTTTGTGTCCTCTGTGCCTTTGTGGTTCATTTTCTTTCCCATTACCTATTACCGATTCTCTAAAGGCGTTAAACGATCGCCTATGTGAACATAACCGCTCTTAACAACTGTAGCTAAAATACCCATTTGTTTATGACCGAAATTATCTTTTAAAAGGGAGAGTAAAGGTAAATCACGTTCCCCTGTCTCTGGATTTATTTCTATATTAACACAACGATTAATTCTAGCCGTAATATAAATGTGAGCATCCCCTAATTGAAAGGTTTGATCAATATAATTAAATTCTTCCCAAGGGGCTATTCCATCTAACACTATATTAGGACGAAAGCGACGGGCAAAGAAACCCGGTTTCTCAGCTTGAATTTCCGCGTCAGACTTGGGTGACTCAGAAACCGGGTTTCTCAGTGAACTTAGTTGATCTAAGGTGGCTTGATTCACTAAAGAAATATGTGCAGTTTCGCGATCGGGATATCGAGTATTACCGTTACTACTTCCGACTAAAACAACAGGCGATCGCGCTGAATGTCGGGCTTCTGGAGTCGGATCACATTTTTGGAGATATCTGGTAAAAAATCGACTAATTTGGACTCGCCCTAATTTGGTATTTGTATTCGCGTTTAATAATATCTTACCTTCTTTTTTCACAGTTAAGAATTGAGAGAGAAAGTCATAATGACAATTTAACACGGCTAAAGCCGGCCAGTCATTTTGTACCGCGCAATTAGTCTTACTCATCCAATGAATATTTTGAAGTGTTGGAATAAAACTTTTATTATGCTCTAAAAATGTATCTGTGTCTGTATCTGTCTCTATTTCTATATCTAAAAACATCAGTGCAAAAGCGCGATCGCCTTTGATTCCATGTCCCTCGGTTAAAAATACGCGATCGCCCCCTGGACCGCCCGTAGCGCGATCGCACTCTTGGGGAGTCAAACCCTTGACAGGATGAATAAATAAATGTTTAACCATCGGTGTACTCATAGAGAAGAAAGCCTTAAAAGTTATGTGCATTTTAAGGCAAAAACCGGGCTTTTAAGCAGGGAAGAGCAATAAAATCGGGTTAAAGCCAATCCTCAAGCCGGTTTAAATAAATATTAAATTTTGTTGAGACATCAGTCATTAATTAGGGGCTTTAGCAGACTGAGGATTTTTTCTAGGTAATATTTCACGCCCAGCCAAGTTTTGGAAGTAAAGTCCACCAACACTGACAAGAAATGTAATATAGGCAATTCCTTGGACAAAAAATAATTTATCTGTGTAGCCAAATAAAGCCTTAAAAACGGCTCCAGGGAAGAGATCATCAGGAAGAACTTTTGTAGTATTCCAAACCAAAGGCCCTAAAACACAAGAGTGAATTTTCGCAAAGCGTTCATAATAGAAACAGAGGGCTTCCGACTGACGATTAAGTTGTGAAAATGCGCTCATAGCTTGATCCAAATTTCCCAAGGCTGATACCACTAAACCCGCGACAATTAAGAGTAATAAAACCCCCATATATTGAAAGAATTTACGGATATTAATTTTTACGCCCCATTTGAATAAAAGCACCCCAATTCCCGCGGCTACACCCAAACCCGCTAAGGCTCCAAAAGCGGGAATTAAACCCTCTTGAAATTTAGCAACAATAAATAAAACTGTTTCAAAACCTTCACGGAGTACCGCGATAAAAATTAAACTAAAAATTCCCCATCCCGCGGGAATCTTATTTTTTGTTAACGCGTTAGAAACCGCTCCTTCTACTTCTGTTTTCAGGAATTTTGCCTGTTGTGTCATCCAAATTAACATCCAACTTAACATCGCGATCGCGATCAGACTAAACCCCGCTTCTAAGAGAGGTTCCATCACAGGTGCCAATGGGAGATTAGAGTTAGATAAAAACTGAAACATCCTAGCAAATAAAGAACCCACTAAACTACTAGCCGCAATACCGCAACCCACACCAGCATAAACCCAATAATTAAGTTGACTTTGGCGTGCTTTTTTCAGACAAGCTAATACAATACCGACGACAAGAGCGGCTTCTACCCCTTCACGGAGAGTAATTACAAATGTAGGTAACGCGTCACTGAAACTCATAATTTTGGGTAATGGG
>JBEDKD010000089.1:0-6026 GCA_041172365.1 Cyanobacteriota bacterium
GAAGAGGGAAGAATTAATGAACCACAAAGGCACAGAGGCACAAAGGAAGAAGAAAGAAGGAAGAGGGAAGAAGATTCGCGACGGATGTAAGGAGAGATTGTTAACCCTTAATTATTGCCCATTTCCCCAGTCCTCTTTAGAGGACTTTCGCGATGAGCCAGGGGTTTTAACCCCTGGTGGATCTGGAGGATCAGTGGATTTGTTTCAAACCCCATCCCCAATAAAAAAAGAAATCAAAAAAAATTACCCTAATTCACCCGGTTCGATAATCCGTTGGAACAGATAACCAGTCCCGCGTGCGGTTAAAATCAACTCAGGATTACTAGGATCATCCTCCAATTTAGCCCTCAAACGAGAGATATGGACATCAACCACCCGCGTATCGACATGACGCTCCGGCGTATAACCCCAAACTTCCTGCAAAATTTCCGATCGCGAAAAAGGCTCACCTGATCGACTCACCAATAACTCCAAAAGACTAAACTCCATCCCCGTCAGACGGATACGCTCATCTCCCTTATAAACCTGTCGCTTATTGGTATCAATACGAATATTAGCAATATGGATCACACCCGAACTAGGAATACCCGTCGCGCCATTCTTATCAACCCTTCGCAAAACCGAACGAATTCTCGCCTCTAATTCCTTGGGCGAAAAAGGCTTCACCACATAATCATCCGCGCCCAATTCCAAACCCGTAATGCGATCGGCAACATCCCCTAACGCGGTTAACATAATAATAGGCACATCGGATTCCTTGCGTAATTCCTGACAAACGCCATATCCGTCTAACTTTGGCATCATCACATCCAATACCACCAAATCCGGCTCCGTGTTACGGAAGATTTCCAGAGCTTCTTCGCCATCCGCCGCGGTAACGACATCATAGCCAATCATAGACAGACGCGTTTCCAGAATCCGACGGATGCTGGCTTCATCATCAACAACGAGGATTTTTTCCTTATGATTTTCCAATGTACCCACCACTCCTTGAGGTTAGATTTTCAATTGTTAATTTTTTTTAATTCTATCTGTAACAGAGAGATTGTTGACATCCTTAAGCAGAAATCAAAAGCCTGAGTCTGATGACAGTTCCCAACTCTATAAAATATTAAAGGTCTTTTCGACACTTTTAAACAATGGCAAAATCTCGTATTCAATATGTTTGTCGGGAATGTGGTTATGAGTCCCCACAATACTTTGGTAGATGTTCCAATTGTCAAACCTGGGATTCTTTCGACGAATTAGCGGAAGGTGCTTCGGGTTCCCCCTTTCAACGCAATGGAGGGTTAACCGGAGTCAGTCACAGTAACGGGAATATTAACCCATCAAAGGAAAGAGGAGCCGGTCAACCCAGAGTCTCTTACTTATTATCGCAGGTCGCGGATCAAAGTTTATCTCGTTGGTCTTCAGGTTATGGGGAGTTAGATCGCGTATTAGGGGGAGGGATCGTTCCGGGTTCCCTGGTCCTCATTGGAGGAGAACCCGGTATTGGCAAATCCACCCTATTATTACAAGTCGCGAATCAATTAGCCCAACACGATCGCGTCCTCTATGTGAGCGCGGAGGAGTCGGGACAACAGGTAAAATTACGCTCCCAACGTTTAGGGGTTGCCTTAGCAGAATTAGCCGCCAATGAGGCCGAAAAATCCGAGGGAAATGGCAAAACCTCCCAAGAAGAAGAAGAAGCACCGGAAGATCATAGTGCTGAGAATTTTTACCTACTACCGGAGACAGACTTAGAAGTAATTTTACGGGAATTAGAATCACTCAAACCCCAATTAGCCGTCATTGATAGTATTCAGACAATTTATTTCGCGAGTTTAACATCAGCACCCGGTTCCGTCGCCCAAGTCAGAGAATGTACTTCTGCATTAATGCAAGTAGCTAAACGAGAAAATATTACATTATTTATTGTTGGTCATGTTACCAAAGATGGAGCCTTAGCCGGACCAAGAGTTTTAGAACATTTAGTCGATACAGTCTTATACTTTGAAGGCGATCGTTTTGCCTCCCATCGGTTATTACGCTCGATGAAAAATCGTTTTGGCGCGACTCATGAAATCGGAGTCTTTGAGATGATCGCGAATGGATTAAGAGAAGTCGATAACCCTTCGGAATTATTCTTAGGAAATCGAGATGAAATTACCCCCGGAACTTCCACCACCGTCGCCTGTGAAGGAACGCGACCAATTTTAGTAGAAATTCAAGCTTTAGTAAGTCCGGCTAGTTTTGGTTCCCCTCGTCGAGCCACTACGGGAGTAGATAATGCCAGATTACAACAAATTCTCGCGGTTTTAGAGAAACGAGTCGGTATTCCCCTTTCCAAACTTGATACGATTGTCGCCTCCGTGGGGGGATTAAAAGTAGAAGAACCCGCGGCGGATTTAGGAGTAGCTATATCGATCGTCGCGAGTTTCCGCGATCGCATGGTAGATGCCAGGACAGTATTATTAGGAGAAGTCGGTTTAGGAGGGCAAGTGCGTCCCGTTTCCCAATTGGAATTAAGACTAAGAGAAGCGGCAAAATTAGGATTTAAACGGGCAATTATTCCCAATGGACAAGCTACACCGGATTTAGGGATGCAAATTATTCCTGTGAGTAAAGTCAGTGAAGCTATTTTAGCCGCGATCCCCTCCACACCCCCTCAATTACAATCAATAGCAGAAGAGGTCGATGATGGCTTAGAATTTTGATTTTTGTCACTGATAAACCCGCGATCGCGGGTTTTTTTAGGCAAAGATATAGGTGGGATAAGCGCGATCGACGCATTTTAACCACATAAAGTAGGACAAGCATCCTGCTTGTCACAGGCCTTAAGCCTCTTGTACTAGGACTTTTAAACGCGTAACAGCTTATCAAGTCCGGTTGATTAATAATAATATTAGACATCTGGTAAAAATCATGTCAATCGCAGGATTAGCCTGCGCTACAATAGTTGTTAGAGATATCTATTGAGGAGGGGCAGGGGACCAATCCTTCAGCCTTCCCGAATTGAAAAGTTTGTAGTTGGGCTTTGGCCCAATTACGAGCAATCTTAAAACATAAAGGAGAAAATATGACCATCAAATCCACTGCGAAAGTAACTTCAGAAGGAAAATTAGAAATTCCTCCAGAAATATTACAACAACTGCAACCTTTAACGGAATATGAAATATTAGTTACAGAAAATGAAATTAAACTGACAAAAACCAAGAAAAGGTTAAGCTTAGATGAGTTATTTCAACGGATTGACGAAACCGAACCCGATCCCGATGAACCAAGTTTAGAAGAAATTAGTGAAATAGTCAAAGAAGTTAGACAAGAATTATGGGAAAATAATGAAAGTTGTTGTTGATGTTAATGTTTGGATATCAGCTTTATTATGGCGAGAAATTCCCCGTAAAGTTTTACAAAAAGCACAAAATAATCAAATTACAATCTTTGCTTCGCAGGAGTTATTTCAGGAATTAAAAACAACGTTAAGACTACATAAATTTGTATCTAAAATTAAATCTCTCGGTTTAACTGTTGAAGATTTACTAGACGTGAGTACAGAAATCTTAAATTTTTGTCCTACTATTTCTATTGATGTACCTGAATTAAGAGATAGCAAAGATAATCATGTTCTAGCTGCTGCTTTATCTGCTAACGCGGAAGTTTTAATTACTGGAGATAAAGATTTATTAGTATTAAATAATTTTGCGGGAATAGCAATTATGAAACCGACAGATTTTCTGGATCTGTACTTTCCACCGAAAAGCGAAATAGAACCGACAAAATAATAATGGGTAAATCTTTTTTATTTCTATAGGATGGCAATTTTTGTTATTTTTACAATATCTATAGCACTAAGAGGGTTAGGACAATTTCCGAGAAGATTGTAAGGTCAATTCCATCATCGATCCTACTCTCAATACTACATTCTTGTCCATTGCTATATCTCCATAATAATCTGTGTTCTTTCTCTTTTTCCTCTGTGCCTTTGTGGTTCATTTTCAAAAAAATAATTATGTCCGATGCTAGACAACAAAGAGCGCGATCGTGTATAATAGGTAAAGACAGAAAACTACCCGGTCGTCTTTCGGGAAAAGCAAACTCCTATCAATATTAATAAGGAGGCAGTAAATATGACTTACAAAGTGGATATTTTGGAAGCCCAAGAAAAATTATTAGAATTGATTGAAAAGACAATTGCAGGTGAAGAAATTGTCATTACCAAAGATAATGAACCTGTGGTCAAACTGGTACAAACACAAGGTCAGAAAAAGCGTTGGCCATCAAAAGCTGGTAGTGCTAAAGGTTTAGTTTGGATCTCCGATGATTTTGATGCACCTTTGGATGATTTTCAGGATTATATGTAATGAAGATACTGTTAGATACTCATACCTTTATTTGGTATATTACCGATAGTCCTCAACGGAGCAAAAATGCGAAACAACTTATTGAGAATGAGAATACGGAAAAGTTACTCAGTCTGGCAAGTGTTTGGGAAATGGGAATAAAGCATAGTATTGGTAAACTCAATTTTGTTCAACCATTTATGGAGTTTATCAAAGAGCAACTCCTTATCACGAATATCGGGTTACTCGGTATTGATTTTGAGCATATTGAAGTCATCACAACATTACCTTTGCATCATCGAGATCCCTTTGATCGGATAATTATTGCACAGGCGATATTAGAGGGAATACCTCTCATCGGTGCTGATGTAATGTTTGATGCTTATGGTATTACTCGGTTTTGGTAATTGAATTGACGATCGCGTTTCCTCAAAAAGCAAACTATCATAGTAAATAGAGATGAAGAGTGAAAGGATTTTAAACGATGGAGCTCTCTCAACCCTCAGCAGAAAAAACCGAGGGAAATGGCAAAACCTCCCCAAAAAAATCAATTAATTATGTCCTAGGCTAGACAACAAAGAGCGCGATCGCGTATAATAGAGATAACTCACAGGTAGAGCCTAGAGTTTGGAGGTTAAAAAATATGTCCAGTGTTGATATCATCCGTTTTCAAGAAAATATTTCAAAACTCATGGAAGTGGCTATGAGCGGCGAAGAAATTGTGATTACCAAAAATGAAACACCCGTTTTGAAATTAACAGCCGTCTCCCCTCAGAAAAAAATAAATCGTCACGCGGGAACGGCTAAGGGGTTAGTTTGGATATCCGAGGATTTTGATCAGCCTTTAGATGATTTTAAGGATTATATGTAATGATTTTTTTGTTAGATACTCATGTTTTTATTTGGTACACAACCGATAATGATCGGTTAAATCAAAGAATGCGATCGCGGATTGATGATGGAGATAATGATATTCTCGTAAGTATGGCGAGTGTCTGGGAAATGGCAATTAAACATAGTCGCGGAATGTTAAGTTTTCAGCAGCAATTTATGGAGTTCATTCGTCAACAACTCACGATTAATAGAATGGAGCTACTTCCGATTAAACTGGAGCATCTTGAAGTTGTAGCTAGACTACCTTTTCATCATCGAGATCCCTTTGATAGATTAATCATCGCACAGTCAATATGCGAAGAGATACCTCTTCTGAGTGTGGATGGGATGTTTGATGCTTATGGTATTACTCGGTTTTGGTAATAAAATTGACGATCGCGTTTCCTCAAAAAGCAAACTATCATAGTAAATAGAGATGAAGAGTGAAATGATTTTAAATCATCGCGCTCTCTTAACCCCAAAAATTTACCCTTGGTAAAGAAACCCGATTTATAGGTAAACTATTAATCACAATCCCCAACCTGATAAACCCCCTTTGTCAGAAGGCGGAGTTTAGTGTTCTCCAAAATCCTTAGCTCAACCCTTCCTTTATTAAAAAAATCAAGTATAATATTTAGTAATTATACCTTGTTAACGAGTATATTAAAATTGTTAGTTCTCTCCAAGAAACGCGATCGTGATTCATCCATAAATTGTACTGAATCGCCCTCTCTCATATCTGAGCCAGTTAAAACAAAAAAAGAAATCAAAAAGACAATACAAAAAAAAGTGTATTAATGACAGATAAAAGGCTCATAATAAGAAATAGGT
>JBEDKD010000090.1:0-16391 GCA_041172365.1 Cyanobacteriota bacterium
CTATTGATGCCGTGTTTCTACAGTAAAAATTTGATCAGAAAATGTAGGGGCAATCCCCCCGTGGTTGCCCCCAAACTATTGATGGCGTGTTTCTACAGTAAAAAAAAGAAAAAAAAGAGGAATTATGAAAAGATATCAATTTTATGGTATAATCGGGTTCGTGTATTTTTTGATGTCAAATTTAACGGTAACTGTTGCCCAAAATATACCCAAAAAATCTCCTGACGCGTCCGGGGATTATTATAGCAATGAAGCCCCCTTAAAAGGAACAGTACCACGTCGTTTAATGCCCGGTTCTCTTTGGCTAGTTGTGGTAGAGAATCAATTAAATTGTCGTCAAAAACCGGGGATAAATCAACCCGTTGTAAGACTATTTAAAAAAGGCGATATTATTCAAACAGATGTCGGTAGAGGTGGCTCTGATGAACTATTCATAAATGCTTTAGATGATCAGGGTAAACCGTGGATGTATGTCAGAGGTGGAAAGGATGTGAAAGATTTACCCATTCGCTCATGTTATGTGAGAGCGAATAAACGGTATATTCAGCCTTATCAAAAATAACGAAGGAAGAGGGAAGAGGGAAGAGGGAAGAGGGAAGAAGGAAGAAGGAAGAGGGAAGAGGGAAGAAAATTAATGGTTTATGGCATTAATAACGTTCTTGTCGAGGTGGCAATATCATCATTAATCGCAGAAAAACATCTGTGTTTATCTGCGTTTATCTGCGGTTTAAAAAAGGTCTATAAATCCGGCAAAAAGTTTTTCCTCACCTAAACAATGCGATTGAGAATTGTCCAAACATCGCCATCGGAGCGGACATAGGGCACGGAAATGCTCTTAAATCCCGTAATAAATGGCTTATAGTAAACTTGCCAATAATTGGGGCTTATTTCATCCGCGATCGCCTTTAAAGCTTTAACTTCTTCGGCTAATTCCTGGGCTAATTGATTAATGCGTGCCGCGTGAATATGGGCTTGTTCTCTTCCGGCTTCCACTTGTAATTCAATGGGACTTCGTTGTTGCCATTTGTCAAATTCTCGTTGTTTTTGTATGAGTTTACTTTCTAATAAAACGATCGCGTCTTCGATGCCTTTCAATTCTGCCCAATTTTCTGCATTTTCACGGGCTTGACGACGCACCGCGATCGCGATCGCTTCTGGGGAGTCATCAGAAGGTAAAGCTTTTTGAATAGAAATCTGTTTGCGTTCGGCTTTTAAGGCCTCAATGTGATTTTGTAGTGCCAAAATTTCCGCGTGAAGTTTCTGCATATCCCCTCAAAAGACAAAAAAGCCTGCCAAAGCAGACTTTTTTATTTTAATTCAACCAGTAGCTTTTGCGAAGGGAATTTGGGATTGGGTAATCGGTAATCGGTAATGGGTAATGGGGAATCGGTAATAGGGAAGTTTTCTTCTTCCTTCTTCCTTTGTGCCTCTGTGCCTTTGTGGTTTATTCCCTCTTCCCTCTTCCCTCTTCCATCTTTCCTCTTCCTTCTTCCATCTTCCCTCTTCCATCTTCCCTCTTCCCTCTTCCTTCTTCAGAAATGAACTTTTGCACCAATACAGTCAAGAGAAAGCGATCGTACATCAGGGTTAACCCCGACACTGCGCCAAGCCTCCATCATCGCGGTAGCTACCGACTCAGCCGCGGCAGCATCAGTCATCGCCAAAATAGTAGGTCCCGCGCCACTAATGACTAAACCATAAGCACCAGAAGAAAGAGCCGCCTGTTGGACAACTTCATATCCTTTAATTAAGCATTGACGATAAGGCTGATGAATTTTATCTTGTAGAGCAACGCGCAACCATTCCCTATTGCCAATTTGTAAAGCGTGAACTAATAACCCGAAATGGGCCGTATTAAAAATAGCATCAGCGCGACTATATTCAATGGGTAAAACTCTTCTCGCCTCCGCGGTAGAGAGTTCAAAATCAGGGATCGCGACTACGGGGACAATATTCCGATCCCAAGGGATCTCACAAATTGCCCAATTTACAGCACCAATGGGCGATAGTTCCTCTCTGGATGCCCCCTTAATCAGAGGAGGTTGAGGGGTATCGAGGTAACTAGCCGCGAGACGACAGCCCCCCAGTAACGCGGGAACTACATTATCGGGGTGCCCTTCCATCGCGATCGCCAAAAGCATCACCTCCTCTTGAGAGAGAGGGGAACCCGCCAAAGCATTCGCGCCCACCAAACCGCCCACAATAGCAGTCGCGGAACTACCCAAACCCCTCGCGAGGGGGACACCGAGATTGATCGAGATATCAACAGGTGGCGGTAATTGTCCCAAATGTTCATATAACTTAACAAACGCGACATAAGCTAAATTCGTTTTATCAGTATTAACTCTATCGGCTTCTAAACCTGTAACGGTAATTTTGACAATCTCTTCTGGGGGGGATGACGGGGGAGTATCAAGGCGAGTAAACTGAAACTCATTGTAGAGGGTTAAAGCAGCCCCAATACAGTCAAACCCCGGCCCTAAATTTGCCGTCGTGCCCGGAACAGTAACAGTAACGGTAGAAACAGTACACATTCTTGTAAGATTCAGTTATCAATAGACTAGCATCTCATGTTAAGATACTTTTCGGCAAAGGATTGATGATTATGCCCAAAGTTCCTCTGAAAGAGACTCTGACATCAAAGACGCTTTTTCATGTCGCGATCGCATCTATCTAAAAAAAAATAAAATTTTTAGGGAACCCAGGGAACATTCAGAAAAAATATGGTAAGATAGATCAGAAAAAAAAAAAAATATGGATACTCAATCACTTAACACTCCCCTGAAAATTTGGGTAAAAGAGGATTTTCGCCTTCCTAATTTTCGTCCGGTTCCCTTGATAATGCACTTAACTCCTCCCGATACCGCTCCTGAGTTATTGTATTGGAACAAATTAAGGGATATTTTACCTAATCTAGTGGAAGTTTGTCAATTTAAAGATTTAGAAGAAGCGGGATCTTTAGTGGTAACTCCAAATCATTATACAGATTATTTTATCGCCCGTAAATTTGAACCTGTTCGAGAGTTCAATAAAAAGGTATTAGCATCAGGACGTCGTTTAGTGACTTTTACCTTCGGAATGGAATACAAAGGTTTACCCGGAGAAACTGTTTTTGGACAATCAACTTACCGCAGTCAAGAAGATAAAACGATCCCCATTCCTGCATGGCTTTATGATTTAGGAGATAAGGTGACTCCTCTTGCCAAACCAAGCATTCCTACAGTTGGTTTTGTCGGCAATACGGAATATCCAGGGAGAATTAATTCCGTCATGCGTTATGTACCTATACCAGATTCTTTAGTTAATCAATTGGCTGGTAGCTGCACTTTTAACAGAAATGTCTCCCTCCGTATTCGCCGTGTTATCGCCCGTTTAGTCAGAAAAAAAACGATGAAATGTTTGCGAGCCGCGACTAATTTAAAAATTCATTTAGTCGAAAGAAACGGAGACTTTTTTACCCTTTCTGCTGAGGAGCGATCGCGTAGGAGAGCGGAGTTTATTCAAAGTCTCCTAGATAATGCTTATACAGTTTGTATGAGGGGTGATAATAATGATAATCATCAAATGTTTGAAGTGATGTCCGCGGGACGTATTCCGATTATTATTGATACGAATCAACGGTTTCCTGAATTGGGTAATCAGATGAAATGGGAGGATATTTCTGTGATAGTTCCTTACGCCCAATTACACCGTATCGGTGAGATTGTTCAGGAATTTCACGATAAAATGTCCGAGGACGGTTTTGCTGAGGTTTGTCGAAAATCACGACTAGCTTATGATAATTTAATGCCTCATAATTTTATCACTCGTATCGTGGAAGATATTAAAAAGTTAGGGGTTTAACTAGAAAATTATCCCTAGTTATTGTAGGGTGGGTTAGGTGGCGACTATCGAAAATATCCCATCGAAAAGGTAAGTTCCCTACCTAACCCACCACCTAGCTACCATCCGCCAATTCCCTTAAGTCAGAAACCCGCTTTCTCCGTCTAACTAATAACGTTAATTATTTTTTGACTGAGAGTTTTTTGCTGGTTTCAACCAGACGGATAAACTCACTCCGATATCCGTCTAAATCGACATCTTTGCCTTCCTTTGCTAATTGTAATACTTGATTAAAATTAGCATTACTTTTATATTGGGAATCTCGTAATAACATCCCAAATTCTGCTACAGACACGGCAAATTTAAAGTCATTTGAAGCGTTTTCCAGTTTAACTCCTTTATTGATAACTGGCTCTTGAATTTCTTGAGACGTTTCTGCTTTCGGCTCCTTATAGCGTAATTTTACTAACATTAATTCATTACTTTTATAAGCTTTGGGATCGACTTTTGATTCTTGATATTTTAAATTATCAAGCTGGGGTAATTTTACATCACTTTCTACTCCCACAGGAATGATCTCATAAAGGGCTGTAACAGCATGGCCAGCCCCTAATTCCCCGGCATCTTTTTTATCATCTTTGAAATCTTGAGCGGCTAAGATTCGATTTTCATAACCTATTAAACGATAGCCTTGCACTTTTGCTGGGTTAAATTCTACTTGAATTTTCACATCTTTGGCAATGGTAAATAATGTCGATCCCAATTCTTTAACTAAAACTTTTTTCGCTTCCTGAAGATTGTCGATATAGGCATAATTTCCATTGCCTTTGTCGGCTAATTGTTCCATTTTTGAGTCTTTTAAATTACCCATCCCTACGCCTAAAACAGTGAGGAAAATTTGTTCCTTGCGATATTGTTCAATGATTTTTACTAATTCGGCATCACTGGATACACCGACATTAAAATCGCCATCGGTAGCCAAAATTACTCGATTATTTCCTGAGCTAATAAAAGTGCGTTTGGCTAAGTCGTAAGCTAATTTAATGCCTTCGCCCCCGGCTGTCGAACCTCCGGCTTCTAGTCGATCGATCGCGGCGATAATTTTATTTTTTTCATTCCCATTTGTGGGGGGTAATGCTAATCCCGCGGCTCCGGCATAAGTGACAATAGAAACTTTATCTTTTGGGCTTAATTGATTGACTAATAAGCGAAATGCTTGTTTGAGTAAGGGTAATTTATTGGGATCTGACATGGAGCCAGAAACATCTATTAAGAAAACGAGATTACTAGGGGGTAAATTTTCCGTGGAAAGGCGTTTTCCTTGGAGTCCAATTCTGACTAATTGGTGTTTGGGGTTCCAAGGAGTTTGGGCTATTTCTGTATTAAGGGAAAAAGCGCGATCGCGTTGTGGTTGAGGATAATTATAAGGGAAATAATTAATCATTTCTTCAATTCTCACCGCGTCTTTCGGCGGTAATTGTCCCTCATTAATGAAACGACGGACGTTGGTATAAGAGGCTGTATCAACATCTATGGAAAAAGTAGAAAGGGGATTAAGAATGACACTTTGAAACGGATTTTCCTCAACCCCTTTATATTCTTCTGTATTCGGTATTGGTTCAGGATTTTTGTCTTGAGAAACACCAGACTCCTCAGCTTTTTTCATCAATGGTTTAGAAGGCTGAGGAGCCAATAACGCGGGTTTAGAAGCAGAAGACGCACTCGCCTTCGGTGCTTCTGGGAGGTTTTTGGCCAGAGGTGATGATGCTTTTTCTGAAGAAGAACAGCCACTAAAACCGATGAGAATTAATAAGGGAAAAAAACTTATTAACGTATTGATAACCGGACTCTTGACATTAAGCTTGAGAAAGGGTATCATAAGACTATTTCCTATTAAGAAGGTTTGGGTATTGAAGTGGGATTTAAGAGAAATAAAGCCGCCCGTTGTGCCATAGGTTCAGAAACTTTAATTTGTTTAAGAGTCACTAACCCATCATTAATAAACGCGTCACGGACAATAACTCCTTCTCCCAGACTAAAGGGGGTTTCGTAAAAGACTTCTCGAATGCCAGCAGAAATGATTAATTTTAAACAAGAAAGACAAGGTTCCAGGGTGACGTAAATACTCGCGCTATTGGTATTAATACCATGTTTAGCAGCTTGCGCGATCGCGTTAGCTTCGGCATGAACGGATCGAGAGGGTAAGGTTTTACTTGCGTCACAACTACTTAACTCAGGATAACAATAACCTTGAGCGGTACAATGAACCGAACCCGAAGGCGAACCATTATAACCACTGGCTAAAACTTGCCGATCTTTAACAATTATAGCACCGACAGGAAAAGCCAGACAAGTAGAACGAGTAGCAGTAATTTTCGCCAACATGAGAAAATATTCATCCCAAGTTGGTCTTTCTGATTCGTCCTTCATAACAATACGATTATCCATTGAATTTTGTGGTGAAATGAAATGTAACAAATTGAAATAAAATGTAGCCTAACCGAGAAATTATTGATTCATTTCTTCGGGTAAAATCAAACCCGTGGAACCAAAAGAATCATCACCACGTGAACTCGCAGTTAATTCTTGTACTTCTTCAATTTCCACATGAATGACAGGGGCAATTACCATTTGCGCGACTTTCATGCCTTTACGGACTTTAAAAACGCGTTTACCATGATTAATTAACACTAATTTAATTTCACCGCGATAACCTTCATCAACAGTACCCGGAGTGTTAAGAATACTGATTTGATGATTAAGGGCTAACCCACTGCGGGGACGAATTTGTGCTTCGGTTCCTGGGGGTAATTCGATCGCGATTCCTGTATGAATTAATTTACTTTCTCGTGCCGGAATATCAATATCTTCCACGGAAAATAAGTCCAAACCAGAATCATTAGGATGGGCATATCTCGGCATAAGAGCTAATTCATGTAAGCGCCGAATTTTTAATGTCATGGGGTCGAACATTTGCAAAAAATATGTCTAAATAAGCGATCGCTGTCTTAGTATATCATTAAGGGGGGTCACGTCAATCCCAATGGCAAAAGGAGACACAAATGACTAAACAACCCCATGATCAATTTGCCAAACAATATCTTAAGGGACTTTTAGCACCTTTGGGGACGGTGGAATCATCGCGTGATGTCATGACGGAGGTGCAACAGGTGGATGTCTGGTTTGAGCCTTCCTCTCAAAGCACGACTGATCCGCAAATGTTAGGGGTATTGGGGCGTTTGGTGACGGTTTCCTGTTTGTTGGAAGCTTTCCGCAATCAACCTAGTAAGACAGAGGTGCGAAATTGTCTCTTAAAATTATTGTCGGTGCAAGGGGAGTTTTTACGTCAATTAAGGCGTGATGAGGAGTCGGTAACGGAAAATGAGTTACCGCGTTTATGGATATTGACGACTTCGGCTTCGGAGGCTTTATTAGATAGTTTTGGTGCTAAACTGGAGCTAGATAATTGGCCTAGTGGAGTGTATTTTCTGGCAGATGCTTTGAGGACTGCTATTATCGCGATCAATCAATTACCCATTACAGAAGAAACCCTTTGGTTACGACTTCTGGGAAAGGGGAAAACTCAAGAAAACGCGATTAATGAACTTATTGCCCTGCCACAGGATAATCCTCTCCGTCGTAATGCTTTAGAACAAATTGCCATTTGGCGTGTCAATATCCAATTAAATCAAAGTTCAACACAAGATGACAGGGAGTTGCTTATGACGTTATCACCTGCTTATTTGGAATGGCGAGAAGCGACTTTTCAGGAAGGAAAATTAACCGGAAAACAGGAGGGACGACAAGAGGGACGACAAGAGGGACGACAAGAGGGAACTTTAGAGGAAAGGGCATCGTTTATTACCGATTTATTGAAGGTGCGTTTTGGGATTTTAGATGATGCTCTTTCTGGGATTATTCCTCGCCTTCTGGAGTTACCGCGTGAGGATGTTGTGCGTATGATTCTGCAATTGTCGCGGGAGGATTTATTGGCACGATTTTCTCAATGATTCTCGCTTAATATAAGATTATAAACCCGGTTTATTCAACCAAAACTGTTATTTAAGTTAACAGATGACTAGGAGAAACCGGGTTTCTTTCCTGTGCATAAGTCCTGATAATTGCATCTTCCTTCTTCCTTCTTCCTTCTTCCTTCTTCCTTCTTCCTTCTTCCTTCTTCCTTCTGCTATATAATTAAAAGTGATGTGATTTAAGGGAGTTTCTGTAAGTCAAATGCAAGATTTTGATGTAGTTATCATTGGCGCGGGCCCTGCTGGTGGTCATTGTGCTCGTGTCTTGGCAAAATTAGGTTATCAAGTGTTATTAGTTGAACAACATGAGAGTTTTTCGGAAAATGATTTTTCTAGTGCGGGAACTCCTATTGATACTCTCGATCGCTTTAATTTACCTCAAGATGTAATCGGGAGTTTGTGGCATAAAATTGTGGTAGTTACTACTAAGGTTGAGAAAACTTGGGAGTCGACGAAGACTTTGGGCGCGGTGTTAAGTTTTGCCCGTTTACGCGCGTTTTTGGCTCAGGATGTGAAGGCAAATGGTGGTGATGTTTGGTTGGGTTGTCGTTATATTTCCTATGAGAAACAGGAGGGGAAAACGATTGTTTCTCTGAAGACGCGATCGCGCTCTTCTGTGATTCAGGTGAGGACAAAAGTCTTAGTCGATGGGACGGGTTTTGCTAGAGCCGTTATGTATAATAAGGAAAGTGAAAAACCTCCATTTTTAAGTGGGACGGGAATCGAGTATTTAATTGAAGTTGCACCAGAAGTTTATCAAAAATATGCGGACTCATTAGTCTTTTTCTTAGGCCATAAATGGATGCCAAAGGGTTATTCTTGGATTTTTCCGATGGAGGGGAATCGGTTAAAAGTAGGCGCGGGTAAAATTAATGTTGAACATCAGGTTGTGGAAGAAACACAACCTTTAAGACGTTATATAGAGATGATTATAACGGATTATTTGCACATCAAAGAGGGGGATTATCAAATTATTGATATTCATGGTTCGACTCTTAAGTATAGTTCCGGGTTGAATGATATTTATTATCGGGATAATACGATCGCGATCGGGGATGCCGTTTCCACGGTGAATTTTTTGGGGGGTGAGGGGATTCGACATGGAATGTATGGGGCAGAAATAGCCGTTAAATACATTGAGAAATATTTGAAAAATGAGATAGGAGACTTTAGTGAGTATCAAAAGGAAATGTTACGGGAGTTTGGACAGAAATGGAATATTTCGGAAAGATTGGCGATTAAGAAATATACCCAAGATACGGATGATTTAATTGAGAAAGCAGTGGCTTATTTAAGCGCGTTGAAGGCTGAGGATATTATGGATTTAATGTTTTACTATAAATTTGAGAAGATTTCTAAGGGTTTAGGGAAGTATATTAAGGGTAAATTGAGTATTTGGTGGGAAGGAATGAGGCGAAAAGTGAGAGTTTTTTTTGAGAGTGTTTCGCGTTAAGGGTAAGCCCAAGGGACACGCGATATCGTTTCCCTTGGGAATAGCTTACTAAGGGTTGGAAGTATCACAAATATGCAAAAAAAACTGTAGTAGTAGGAGCGTCTTCCTCCCTCTGAGAGCTCTAGGGAGCGAGACGCTCCCACTACCAATTTACCTTGAGGAGATCCTCCCATAGGGTGCATCTCAGTTTTGAAGAGGGCGAAGCATAAGTAGGGGCGAAGCATTCCGGTAATTAACTCCGAGTTGTTACTAATAGGTTATCTGCCGGAATGCTTCGCCCCTACAGACATATTTGCCTTGAGCAGATGCTCCCCTTCCATGTCATTTCCCCTGGGAATAAGTCGCGCTTATATAGTGTTAATCTTTCAGAGGTAAAACTTGTGGCACAGGCATCTTGCCTGTGATGGGATCTAGGCCCGTACCACATTTACATCTCATTTAAAAATGCTATACTTAAGAAAATTTGTCAAAGGCAAAAAGCAGTGAAACAGTTAAGTTTATTTCCCGAATGGGAAGAATTAGAAACACTGAAAACAAGAAACGAGGTATTACCCGATAGTATCCGTCAGCGCCTAGAAATTAAATTTAACCCAGTCATGCAAGAAGACTTACGACTGGGACAACTTGTTTCTTATGCAGGTAATAAATCTATTCCCCTACTTCGCCTCTATCGCTACAAAGAAGCTTTTTCGTTTCAATTAGTTCAGGAATTTATTAAACGCTTTAATTTGACCGAAAAAGATTATTTTTTTGACCCCTTTTGTGGGATGGGAACTACCCTTTTCACTGCTATGCAGCACCCTCTTTCTGCTGTGGGAATTGATAAACTGCCCATAGGTGCTTTTATCGCGAGTACACTCCCGTTATTTTTATTCATAGAACCGGATGTTTTATCCACAACTTTTGCCGAACTAAAATCTATGGTATCCAGGGCAGAATTAGGAGAAGTCGCTGGGGATGTTTCGATTATGAAACAGGCTTTTTCTGAAGAAATGCTTCTACTTTTAAGACAATGGAAAGGCGCAATTAACACTTTAGAATTACCACTAAAAGACATTTTCTTACTTCTCTTTTTAGCAATTTTAGAACCTTGTAGCTATACAACAAAAGATGGACAATTTCTCCGACTAAATAAGGATAAACAGATCCCAAACCTAGAGGAAATACTGCAACAAAAGGTTAAGGAAGCCGAAGCATATATCATAACGCTTCGCACCCTTTGGAAAAATAAAAAATATCTGCCACGCCCCTCAGTTCAAATAGCAGATGCACGGGATTTAAGCACTGTTAATTTTGAGAAACAACCCACCGCGATTATTACATCACCGCCCTATGGAAATCGTTATGATTATACCCGGACTTATTCACTGGAACTTTGTTTTAATTTTGTGAAAAATTTTGCCGAATTAAAGGCTTTAAGATTGGGCGTTTTACGATCGCATATCGAATCTAAAGTTAGTGAAACAGATCAACCGCCTCATGGGGCAGTCGCAGAAGTTGTAGAATTGCTACGTCAACAAGGTAAAAACTTAAATAATCCGCGTATTCCTGATATGATAACGGCTTATTTTGTCGATATGGGTAAAGTTATTAATGAGTGGGCTAGAGTGCTTGCACCCGGAGCAAAAGTAGCAATGGTTGTAGATAATGTCCGGTTTGCAGGTGAGTTAATACCTGTGGATTTAATACTTTCCGAAATGGCAGAAACCGTGGGTTTTAAAGTTAATCAAATAATTATCGCGCGCTATAAAGGAAACAGTTCACAACAGATGGGTAAATATGGACTGATTCCTGTCCGAGAAAGTATCATAACTTGGGAAAAATATCGGTAATTTTTATCATATTTTTAAAGAAAACGGTTGGGTTAATTAATCAATTGGCAAAAAGTGAGTTTTTTCACCCCCAAAAAATTAGCTGAGATCGAAAGCAGGCTGGAAGCCTGCACTACTTTATTAAATTTTCATTAAATTAGAGTAGGGTAGCATTAGCCTGCCTTTCTCCTTATTTTTGAAAGATGTCTATTAGTTATTTAGTGGTATCTGATGAAAATTACAAAAAAATCTTAAACAAATTTTCAGGTATTATGGGCTTTTTTCCGATAAAATAACCCTATACTAATTCTCTCAAATCTTAAATCTATGACTTCTCCGGTTTATCCTATTGTTTGGCAAGACGATCGCGTGCTTCTGATCGATCAAACTCGTTTACCCAATGAATATACTCTTGTGGAAATTTGCGACTGTGAAGCAATGGGAAACGCGATTAAAACTATGATTGTTCGAGGGGCTCCCGCGATCGGTGTTTCTGCTGCCTATGGAATGTATCTCGGTGCTCGCGATATCAAAACCCACGATCGCGCTCAATTCTTAATAGAATTAGAAAAAATTGGTGATTATTTACGCTCGACTCGCCCCACCGCGGTTAACTTATTTTGGGCAATCGATCGCGTCTTAAAAACCGCAAAAGAAACTACTGTTACTGTGGAAGAATTACCCAAACTCTTATTAGAAACTGCCCAAAAAATTCAAGCCGAAGACTTACAAACTTGTCAACAAATAGGCGATCATGGATTAACGGTTTTACCAAAAACACCGGAAAAATTAAATATTTTAACTCATTGTAATGCTGGTTCCCTCGCCACCGCGGGATATGGAACTGCATTAGGTGTTATTCGCTCCGCATGGCGCGATCGACGACTCACAAGAGTTTATGCCGATGAAACTCGACCCCGTTTACAAGGGGCAAAATTAACGACTTGGGAATGTGTGCAAGAGGGTATTCCTGTGACATTAATTAGTGATAATATGGCCGCTCATTGTATGAAAAAAGGCTTAATTCACGCGGTAATAGTCGGTGCTGATCGTATTGCCGCAAATGGGGATACCGCGAATAAAATAGGGACTTATAGTTTAGCTTTAGTTGCTAAGGCTCATAATATTCCCTTTTTTGTTGCCGCGCCTTTATCTACCATAGATTTTACCTTATCCGATGGCAGTCAAATCCCTATTGAAGAACGCGATCCTGTGGAACTTTATCAAGTAGGAAATACACGCATTTGTCCTGAAGGAGTCGATTTTTATAATCCCGCGTTTGATGTTACTACCGCGGAATTAATTGCCAGTATTATTACCGAATATGGTGCTTTTTCTCCCAGTGAATTAAAACAAGAATTGCAGAATAAACAATAAGTTTAGTAGGTTGGGTTTCCTACCTCAACCCAACCTACAATGATTAAGGATAAAGGGTTACGCCTGTACTGGGATCGAAGATAAATAAATAATTAAAATCAAGGAGAATAGAAACACGATCGCGGGGACGTAACTTTATATTAGGAGCTATTTGGAGTTGAATCAGACTATCAGCCGAATTTTCGCCTTCAATAAGGGGTAAACTCCCACGAATTAAAATTTCGCGTCCCAAGGGTTCAACTACTTGCACTTCAATTTCTAAAGGAACTTTTTCTAAAGCCCACGGATCATCATCAAAATTCGTATAAGTAGGCATATTATCGGTCAAAAATTCTACATTTTCGGGACGAATGCCTAAATCAAACCCTTGACTTTCACGGGGTTTAATTCTCTCTCGAATTGCCGGAGGACAAGCTAAAATTTGATTTCCCAATAAAAAACCTTCATTGGTATAAGTCGCGTGTAAAATATTCATGGGTGGATTACCGATAAAAGTCGCCACCATCCGATTCTTGGGTTTGGAGTAAATGGTTTGGGGATCGCCAATTTGTTGAATTTTCCCTTGTTGTAAAACGACAATTTTATCGGCTAATGTCATCGCTTCTGTTTGATCATGTGTGACATATATTGTGGTAATTCCTAACCGTTGATGTAATTGTTTTAATTCGGCTCTGGTATCATCTCTTAATTGGGCATCGAGATTTGATAAGGGTTCATCTAATAGAAAAACTTTCGGTTCCCTCGCGATCGCTCTTCCTAATGCTACCCGTTGTTGTTGCCCACCTGATAACTGTTTGGGTTTACGATTTAACAGATGATCAATAGAAAGCGATCGCGCTACTTCTCCAACTCTTTCTTTAATTTTATTAGCTTCTACTCCCCGCATTTTTAAACCAAACCCGAGATTTTCGGCAACCGTCATGTGAGGATAAAGGGCATAATTTTGAAATACCATCGCGACATCCCTTTGACGCGCTGGGATATCATTTACGACAATATTATCAATATAAAGATTTCCACTTGTCGCTTTTTCTAAACCCGCGATCGTTCTCATAATAGTTGATTTTCCACAACCGGAAGGCCCAACTAATACCCAAAATTGACCATCGGGAACATCAAAGCTAATATCATCAATTGCCGTTACATTTTGAAAGCGGCGAGTAATTTTTTCTAAACGTAAGTTTGCCATAATTGGGGATTGGGAATTGGGGATTGGAGATTGGGGATTGGAGATTGGGGATTAGTGAAGATTTAACAATATTTCATTCGGTACTTCCGTAGTTATAAAAGCTATTGCTAACTATTCCTTTCATTTTTTACTAAATTTTCTAATTCCGAAACAACCCGATCTAATTCATCTACTAATGGCGTTGATTCCACTTTACGAAATGCCACCACTAGGGCACGATAATACCATAAACTTCCTTCTTTTCCACCTTTAAAACGACTCCAAATATTATCTCCTAAGATGCGATAATCTTTAAGAATAGTGGCAGCATTATACAACTTATCTGCCGCAGAAACTAAACGCACGGAGGCCGAAGCGCTTGGAAGATGCGCGATATAGTCTTCTTTTCGTTGTCGCCAAGGGGGTTTAGGAATTGTATCAGCATCAGTACAACCATCGACAATTTCAGTAACAATATCACCAAAACGGCGACGAATTTCTTCGCGAGTCGCGTTTCCCCCTTGATCTTCGATCGCGTCATGGAGTAAAGCCGCGATCGCCTCATCTTCATTAGCCCCATATTCTAAAGCAATACTCGCGACACCCAATAAATGGGCAATATAGGGAACACCGGAGCCCTTTCTCACTTGAGTAGCATGAAGTTCTCTAGCATAAATAAGAGCTTCTGTAAAGCGATGGGAAAGTATCATTTTGGTAATAGTTGTTAAGATAATCTAAAAAAGTAGGATAATTGTGTCATTATCTGAAATAATGATACACAAATATGGGAAAAAAAACAACTTTGTCTATAAATTTTCCCAGTTGTGAGTTAATTAGTCAAGGTTAATGATATGGATCGATTTAGGGTAGAAGTGATCTCGAAAACTCCTAATCCGCAACAAGTGATATATGCCGCGCTTCATCAAGATTATAGCGATAAATTTGTTTGCGATGATCGAGAGAATTGGCCAAGTGAGGAAAATTGCGGTGAAGTGGTGGTGAAAAGACTCTTAGCGGGCGATCGCGGTCATTATGGACCTTTAGAACATCCGCAAATTGTCTTTAATTGTGGGTATTTTCCCCATAGTGTAATGCAACAAGCGAGGACTCATCGCGTTGGTATCAGTTTTGATGTTCAATGTCTCGCCGGAGATACAGAGGTAACTTTTGTCAAGGCTTCAGGAAGCTTAAAAAAAATTAAGATTTCTGAAATTTATGAGTTATGGACTGGTGCAAAATCAAGCCAGCCCCCAAGGGCAAGAGAGGATAAAATTTGTCTTGATAAAATGAATCTCAGAGTGCTTAATGAAGAGACAGGGCTGTTTGAATGTGGTAATATTAAAGAAGTGTTTTTTCAAGGCATTCAACCTGTTTATCGGGTAACACTTGAAGATGGGAGAACCTTAGATTGTACGGAGAATCATCGTCTTTTTACCCATCAAGGTTGGCAAATAATGAAGGACGCGATCGGACTGATAACCGATGATAAACGCGAAGTAGTTAGCTATCGTGATGATTGTTATTTAATGACAAATGGTGTTTTAGTGCGTGAGAAAATTGACTCACAAAATCGCTTAACGACAGGGAATATTACTAAAAGTCAAGACGCGATCGCGCTGCGTGCAAGGAACCATAAAGCCACTCTTTCAGAAGCCGATGAAAGTGTTGGTTTACAACTAAAAGCACACCCGATGAAAGTTGTGCAAGTCCGATACTTAGGATTAGAAAAAACCTATGACTTAGAAGTATCTGGAAAATGGCATAACTTGGTTGCTAACGGCGTTGTCGTGCATAATTCTTTTCGCTATACTGGACATCAATTTATTGAAGTAGCCCAAGGCAAAAAACACATCGAAGAAGTCTTTTATTTGCGTCCTGTTGGCTATTATACAGATCGTCAAGGCAAAAAATATTACTATTCCCCAGAACAACGGGAAATCGACTTACAATGGTGTTTAGAAGCTGCAAAACGCTATCAAAAAGATACGGAAGAATTAGGAATGTCGGAAGAACACGCGCGAGGCAAATTACCTTTTGATTATCGTCAACATTTTGTCGTTAGTTTTAACTTAAGATCCTTCTTGCATTTTTGCGATTTAAGACACAAAAAGGATGCCCAATTAGAAATTCAAAAACTTTGTGATTTAATGTGGCCTCATTTTCAACAATGGGCTCCTGAAATTGCTAAGTGGTATGAAACCAGTCGTCTCGGAAAAGCCCGATTATCACCGTAATTTTGGTTGATACAGCCGCGATCTTATCGACATCTTCTAAAATTATCGTAGGGTAGGCATCCTGCCTGCCTTTGATCGGATTTTGGGGAGATGTCTAATTGAAAAATAAGGGGGAGATTATTAAGTATAATTTCCCCCGGATTTATCCGATTTAATTATTGTTACTTTTGCCAAAGCGAGCTAACAAGTCCTCGCAGGACAATTGCAACAGAAAACGTGCAGCATCCTCCATTGGTAACTGTAGCAAAGATTCAATAACTCCAGATAAAGTTTCATCTAAACTACCAAAACGGACTCGCAGCATCGTTTCCATAAAAAGGCGCTGTGTTTCCTGTCGGCCTTCTTGTCGGCCTTCTTGTCGGCCTTCTTGTCGGCCTTCTTGTAAAGTTGCTAGGCGCCATTCCTGATAAGCAGGAGATAACATCATAATCAACTCCCTATCATCTTCAGTTAATGTTTGATTCATCTGAACATTGATGCGCCAACTGGCAATTT
>JBEDKD010000091.1:0-9231 GCA_041172365.1 Cyanobacteriota bacterium
ACCTTGATACTTTCTCCATGCCAAGTTAATATTTTAGCACCTGATTCATGCCAGTATTTCAGCCAATTATCGTTAAAGAGTTCTGATTTTTTTGGGATTGTTATAACTAAGAGGGGATTCGTATGTAAAATATGATTTTCTGGTAAAACAATAAGATCCGCAAAAAAAATCTGACCGTTAGCTCCTAAAAAGTCAGATTTTAATAAAATATTTTCTTGAGCATAGCCTAAAAACAGTAATTGTTTTAATATTTCTTGACTAGAAACATCATAACTATTGTTTTTTTTTATGAGATTTGTGTCTTGTGTTTTCGGCATATTTAATAATACTTAGAGGATAAAGAAGTGATTTTTTAACACTCATCATTCTCACTTAAAAAGGGAGAATGGTAGGGTAGGTATTTCGCCTACCCTACCATTATACCCTATTTAGCCCCTACTAACAACTCCTCAAATTTAGCCACTTCCTCCTGAGAAACAACTCGCCCTTGATCCTCAAATCCGGCAATTTGATCAAAGTTCAAATAACGATACAAATCACTCGCGAACGGATCAATCTTCTTCCCGACAAACTCTAAATATTCCTCTACCGTTGGCATCCGTCCTAACATCGAACAAACTGCCGCTAATTCCGCGGAACCCAGATACACTTGTGCATCTTTCCCCATACGGTTATTAAAATTCCGTGTCGATGTGGAAAACACTGTTACACCATCTTCAACTCGCGCTTGATTCCCCATACATAAACTACATCCGGGCATTTCTGTACGCGCTCCCGCAACCTCAAAAATATCATACATTCCTTCCTCTTTTAATTGCGTTTCATCCATCCGTGTTGGCGGACAAATCCACAAACGTACTTTGACGGGTTCTTCCCCTTCTAATACCTTCGCGGTGGCACGATAATGACCGATATTTGTCATACAAGAACCGACAAATACTTCATCAATTTTATCCCCGGCAACTTCACTCAATAATTTCACATTATCGGGATCATTTGGTGCCGCGACGATCGGCTCTTTGATTTCATTCAAATCTATTTCCAATATCTCCGCGTATTCGGCATCGGCATCCGCTTCCATTAATACGGGATTGGCTAACCATTCCTCCATTTTTGCCACCCGACGCATCATCGTGCGAGCATCTTGATATCCCCGTGCTACCATATTTTTTAATAAGGCAACATTAGAACGGATATACTCGGAAACGGTTTCTACACTTAGTTTAATTGTACAACCTGCACAGGAGCGTTCCGCGGTCGCGTCTGTTAATTCAAAGGCTTGTTCCACTTTCAAATTGGGCAATCCTTCTATTTCCATAATCCGTCCGGCGAAGACGTTTTTCTTATTCTTTTTCTCTACGGTTAATAAGCCTTTTTGGATGGCAACATAGGGAATGGCATTAACGATATCTCGTAATGTTACACCGGGTTGTAATTCTCCCTTGAATCGCACTAAAATTGATTCTGGCATATCTAAGGGCATTACGCCTAACGCGGCGGCAAAGGCGACTAAACCAGAACCCGCGGGAAAGGAAATTCCCAAGGGAAAACGAGTATGTGAATCGCCTCCGGTTCCCACGGTATCGGGTAATAACATCCGGTTTAACCATGAGTGAATAATGCCATCTCCGGGGCGTAAGGCTACCCCTCCCCGTTGCGCGATAAAATCAGGTAATTCTTGATGAACTTTGACATCTACGGGTTTAGGATAAGCCGCGGTATGACAGAAACTTTGCATTACTAAATCGGCACTAAATCCTAAACACGCGAGCTCTTTTAATTCATCGCGTGTCATGGGGCCGGTAGTATCTTGAGATCCGACTGTTGTCATTACGGGTTCGCAGGATGCACCCGGACGCACTCCGGGTAAACCACAGGCTTTTCCGACCATTTTTTGGGCTAAAGTGTAACCTTTGCCTGTATCTGTAGGCATAAGCGATCGCGTAAACAGATTACTGGGTTCTAATCCTAACGCGTCACGGGTTTTATCGGTTAAGGTGCGGCCAATGAGTAAGGGTATGCGCCCTCCGGCTCGGACTTCATCGAGTATGGTATCGGGTTTGAGGCTAAAGGTGGAAATGACTTCTCCTGCTTCATTGGTGATTTCTCCTTTGTAGGGATGAATTGTGATCACCATTCCTGTTTCCATATTGCTGACATCGCACTGAATGGGCAGGGCTCCTGCATCTTCCGCGGTGTTGAAGAAAATTGGCGCGATCGTGTTTCCTAAGACATAACCCCCCGATCGCTTATTGGGCACAAAGGGAATATCATTACCGATATGCCATAATACGGAGTTAATGGCTGATTTCCGCGAGGAACCTGTTCCCACGACATCACCGATATATGCGACGGGATGGCCTTTTTTCTTTAACTGCGCGATCGTTTCTAATGAACCCGGTTGACGGGTTTCTAACATGGCTAACGCGTGTAAGGGGATATCGGGGCGAGTGGTGGCATGAGTCGCGGGGGATAAGTCATCGGTATTGGTTTCTCCGGGGACTTTAAAAACGGTAACTGTTACCGTTTCAGGGAGTTTTGCACGACTGGTAAACCATTCGGCATTCGCCCATGAGTCGATCACTTGTTTCGCGTAGGGGTTGAAGTCTGCTAGAGTTAAGACATCATGGAAGGCATCAAAAACCAGTAGGGTTTTACTGAGGGCGGCGGCGGAGGAGGACGCGATCGCGGGATTGTCTGATTCTAATAAAGTGACTAAAGATTGGACATTATAGCCCCCTAACATTGTACCCAGGAGATACACCGCGGATTGGGAATTAATCAGGGGACAGGAAATTTCACCCTTCGCGACTCCTGTCAAAAATGAGGCCTTCACATAGGCGGCTTGATCCACACCTGGTGGGACGCGATCGCGCAATAATTCTAATAAAGTTTCTTCTTCTCCTTGGGGGGGGTTTTGCAGGAGTTCGCATAATTGTGCCGTTTGTGTAGCATTTAGGGGTAAGGGAGGGATACCCAAAGTGGCGCGATCGGCAACGTGCTCGCGGTAAGCTTCTAACATTCAGTATTCTCCTTTGGAGATATAAAGTTATAATTGTAGGTTTAGTTTATCTTATTGTGATAGTCTACAGAGTTACTGGTAAACAGTTTTTTGCTCCGACACGCGATCGGGCTGATTATGGGTACAATAAAAGTAATCTAATAATTCCCATTGAGTATCATCATGGAAACTCTCATCACAAAGGCTAATAAAAAAGATGTATTAACACTGGCAGAAATTAGACAAAAATATCCTCATCAATGGGTATTAGTCATTGAACCAGAACTCGATCACAATTTAGAGATTATTCGCGGTAAAGTCGTTGTTAATAGTCTCACTAAGGAGGAATTATATGAGCAACTACATTTACGCGAGGGCAAATCATCAGCCATTGAATATACAGGAGAATATGATGATGCAGTGGTGTTACTATGAGCCAGATTAAACGATATACATTGTCCCGTTATGGGGCAAATTTATTAAGAGTTAATGCGACTGTTGGTAGTGCTTATAAAAGGGATTGTCAGCGTGTTTCGTTATTGGTCGATACAGGAGCAAGTTATACTATTTTACCAGCGAGAGTGTTAGAAGACTTACAATATGATATGAAAAATTCCACCCGTTATCAATCAATTATAACAGGTCAAGGAATTACTGCGCCTTTACCTGTGATCAGGGTATCATGGTTTAATTGTTTAGGACAATTTTTTGATGATTTTGATGTAATTGCTTATCAGTTACCGAATCGATTACAAGTAAGTAGTTTATTGGGGATGGACTTTTTAACCAGGTGTCAAGCTGTTATCTCTGTTGCTAGGGGATAAATTTATTTTGAGTGACAACTCATCGCATTTCTCTCAAGTAATGAGGGAGTGATTTAGGAGCTATTCTTGGGCGAAATGGTGAACTGGTGAGATTTTTAAATTGGTAATCCCGCGTTCATCTGTGTACCCTTCGGGAAGGCTTCGCCGATATCTGCGTTTATCTGCGGTTAGAAAAAAAACGATATTTTCACTCAATTGAAAACCCCAATACTCTATTACCACATTTATCAGGGTTAATCCGTAGTTTGATACCGTATCGCGCTTCGGACACTAACAGGTTTTCCCTATCAACCCCCACAAAGGGAACAGGTAACAAGGAAAAAAGAATCCTTTATCTTCCCATACCCAACGCCCAATCCCCAACCCCCCAATACCCAACAGAGAAATGTAAATAAATATTAAGATTAATATACTTTTTTAAAGTTTCCTCAAAAAAAAATCCCAAAAAGAGGAATAAAAAGTAAAATTAGGATGGGGCGATAACAACATTTATCGACAAAGACCAATCAGGGATCAATAATGACATAAATAGCTGTAGAGGAAACTGCTAGACCTGCAGGAGTCTCATTGTGCAACAAAGACAAGTAAAATGGATGAATCGCAAACTTAAGGCAATCCCCAGAAAGACTCAGTATGCTTCGACTAATGAGCCAACAAGCCCTTGGGAACCTAGACAACATTTATGGGAAACGATGACGCAATCTGCTCCCGTACCAATGGGCATCAGTAAGGCTAAAAATAGTGTTATTCTCTATGGCAATGAGCTATTTGGTCTCATTTTCGGAGTGCCAACAAGAGAATTACTTGGTCGTAAGTTACGAGAATTTTATCAGAACCCTGTTGACTATAAAATATTACTAGCTATGCTACAAACCAAGGGGGATGTGCGAGAAGCTCAAGTGCGTCTGAAAAAAGCTGACGGTACCTTCTTTTGGGCAGCCCTCTCGATGAAAAGTTTTACTTTGCTCGGAGAGAAGGTAATTATATCTGTGTATTCTGACATTAATGATCGTAAACAAGCCGAAGAATCTCTGCGTAGACAAGCTCTTACCTTTGAGCATATCCACGACGGAGTAATTTTAACTGATATTGAGGGAAAAATTATTGATTGGAATCCCGCAGCTTCACAAATCTTTGGTTATACTAAAACGGAAATTCTTGGAAAAAAAGCAGAAGAGTTATATCGAAAAAATGACGGAGTAATTCTGACACAAAAGATATTAAACAGTCTCCAGGAAAAAGCCTGTTGGAGTGGAGAAATATCTTTTGTGCGTCAAGACGGTAGTGAAGGCATTTGTGAAAGCAATTTCATGTATGTTTACGATGAATTTCATACAGCTACCGCGATCATGAGCATTCACCATGATATTACTAAACGTAAACAAGCCGAAGTTGTCGAAAAACAATTACTGGCATCTATTCACTCCAGAGCCCGTCAACAAGCCGCGGTCGCGTATTTAGGTCAAGAAGCCTTAGAGGGAATTGATTTATCATTATTAATGAATCAAGCCGTCGCGTTAGTCGCGCAAACTCTGAATGTTGAATATTCTCAACTCTTGGAATTAATGCCAGGAAATCATGCTTTTTTACTCAAAGCTGGTGTCGGTTGGCAAAAAGGAATGGTAGGAAATGTTACGGTTAGTGCTTCTCATAAATCTCAAGCGGGTTATACTTTAGAATTAGGGAAACCGGTTGTCGTAGTAGACCTCCCTTTAGAAACTCGTTTTAGTGGTTCTCCTCTGCTCCATAACCATCGTGTAATTAGTGGTTTAAGTGTCATTATTCCGGGGATAAAAACGACTAGGAGAATTGACTGGCAAGATGATTCATCTCTGACAAATTCCGACACTCCTGTTTGGGGAGTTTTAGGAGCTCATAGCACTAAACCTCGTTCCTTTAATCAAGATGATATTCATTTTTTAGAAGCGATCGCGAATGTTTTGGCCACCGCGATCGAACGGGCCCACGCGGAAGATCGTTTAAGATTAATGGAAAGAGCCATACAAAGTAGTAGTAATGGCATTGTGATTACCGATGCGACAGTTGCCGATAATCCCATTATTTTTGTTAATCCTAGCTTTGAGCGGATGACAGGTTATAAACGGGATGAAGTCATTGGTCAAAATTGTCGTTTATTACAAAGTGATAACAAAAGTCAGGTCGAATTAAACGAATTACGAGAAGCCATTGATGAGGGGCGGGAATGTCATGTAGTCCTCGAAAATTTTCGTAAAGATGGTTCTCTATTTTGGAACGAACTGTCCATTGCACCAGTTTATAATTCCCGTCGCCATCTCACTCACTTTGTTGGCATTCAAACGGATATTACAGAACGTAAATGCTCCGAACAAGAATTATTACTCAAATCTCAAACCTTAGCAACGTTTAGTACAAATTTAAAACAATTACATCGAATTACCACCTATAATCATAAAAATTTTGAAGAACTTTTTGCCGATTATCTCCTCGCGGGTTGTGAAATATTTGGTTTATCTACCGGACTCATTGGTCAAGTCATCGATCGCTCTTTAATCCTGCGTTCAGTGAAATCAGAACAACCGGATTTAATTCCGGGTTTAGAATTTGATTTAACCGAAACATATTATGATGCGATCATCCAACAAAGAAGGACTATTTACTATACTCAAACCAGTCATATTTTCCCTATTAATAATCAATTGCAGCAAAAAAAAAATCTTGAAGCATTTATTGGCACTCCTATTATTGTCAACGAAAAAATCTACGGAACCTTAAGTTTTTCTTCCCCAAAGATCCGCACAAAAAACTTTGAATCCCATGAACGAGAAATCATCGAATTAATGGCACAAAGTATCGGACGTTTTATCGCCGCCCATCAGACAGAACTAGAACGGCAAAACACAGAAAAAGCTCTGAAAGAAAGCGAAGAACGCTATCGTCGTTTAGTAGAACTATCCCCAGAAGGTATCGCGATTTATTGTGAGGGTAAAATTGTTTATATTAACGCCGCGGGAGCAAAATTAATGGGTGCTGTTTCACCGGAATCTATTTTAGAAATGCCCTTTTTAAATTTTGTCCATTCTGACTATATTGATGTTTTGGAAATGAGTTTAGAAAATATTATTAAATACCATCAAAAAATGAATCTAACGGAACAAAAATTAGTCCGAATAATGGATGGGATAATTATTGATGTAGAAATTGCGGGAATCCCCGCGACTTATCAAGGTAAAATGGCGGTACAGATTATAATTAGAGACATTACCGAGCGCAAAAGAGCCCAAGAACAACTCCTCCATGAAGCCTTTCATGATGCACTGACAGGATTACCAAATCGTGCCTTATTTATGGATAGATTAGGTCAAGCCATTCGTCGTTCATTAGAATATCCTGATTATAAATTTGCCGTTCTCTTTTTAGACTTAGACCGCTTTAAAATAGTCAATGATAGTTTAGGGCATATCATGGGGGACAAATTGCTTGTCACTTTTGCCAAGCGATTAGAAAAATGTATTAAACCCTCAGATACAGTCTCCCGACTCGGTGGAGATGAATTTACCGTTTTATTAGAAGATATTGATAATTTAGAAGAAGCATTAACTCTAGCTAACCAAATTCATCATGAAGTAAAAGAGCCTTTTTATTTAGAAGGACATGATGTCTTTACCTCTGTGAGTATCGGTATTGTTGTCAGTCCACGAGAATTAGCGGAACATCGCTTAGAAGTCCCTAATAAAACCGTATTTTTGCCTTATAAAAATCCCGAAGAAGTATTAAGAGACGCGGACATCGCGATGTATCGTGCCAAAGCATTAGGAAAATCTCGCCATGAAGTCTTTAATGTCAAAATGCAGGATCAAACTCGTCATTTATTGGAATTAGAAACTGAACTCAGACGAGTTATTCAAGAAAATTGTTATTTTCCGCTGCAAATTCTTTCGCCTGCCTTGACTAAAATTGCACCGCAATCAGGCATTATTTCATCTTGGAATACCCCAGAAAAGTATCCACTTTCTCAGGAAATTTTACCGACAATTCCTAATGATGAAAAATCTCGATTTTTGCTTCATTATCAACCTATTGTTTCGATGAAAACGGGCAAAATTACTGGATTTGAAGCCCTAGTCCGTTGGCAACATCCCATTAGAGGATTAGTGTCTCCTGCCCAATTTATTCCTGTTGCAGAAGAAACTGGTTTAATTATTCCTTTGGGAACTTGGGTATTACGGGAAGCCTGTGAACAATTGCGAATTTGGCAGAGTTTATTGAATCAAGAACAAGAAAATAATTCCCTAAATTCACAAATCCATCAAACTGATTTTAATTTATTAAGGCTCTCTTGTCTTAATTCTTCTTCTCAATTGACCATGAGTGTAAATCTTTCGGGAAAACAGTTAGGTCAAGCTAATTTAATTTCACAAATAGATGAAATTCTGCTCGAAACTGCTTGTAATCCGAAAAATTTAAAGTTGGAAATTACCGAAAGTGTGATTATGGAAAATGTCGCCTTAGCTACGACGATGTTAGCACAAATTAAGGAGCGTAATATTCGCTTGTCTATTGATGATTTTGGGACTGGTTATTCTTCTTTAAGTTATTTACATCGTTTTCCCCTCGATACTTTAAAAATTGACCGTTCTTTTGTTAGTCGTTTAGGAAAGCAGGGGCCCGATGGTGGCACTCAACCTTTACAAATTGTCCGGGCGATCGTCACTTTGGCTCATAATTTAGGCTTGGATGTCATCGCCGAAGGTGTGGAAACTCCTGAACAAATGACGGAACTTCAACAATTAGGTTGTGAATTAGGTCAAGGATATTTCTTCTCCAGACCTTTAGATCGTGACGCGGCTACGGAGCTTCTCAAAAAGCAAATTTTATCCTAGTGGAATGCTCCCCAATTTTTTGCGTTTAAGAGGACTTTTGTGCCTCCGATATCCTTGTAGTTGGCGAGAAGGAAGGGATTTTTGGGAATTAACCACAAAGACACAAAGACACAAAGAGGTAAATCGCCTCCATCCGATCGCGCTTTTTTTTTCCTCTTTCCTCTGTGCTTTTTAACCTCGAATTTGTTTGACTAAATGCACTAATTCTGGTAGGATTAATTTCTCAATTCCCAGTTTTACCGCATTGCCAGAACCGGGGAGAGAAAAAATTATTTTTCCTTGGTAAATTCCCGCGATCGCGCGCGATGCCATTGCTCTTGAACCGATTTCTTGATAACTTAAAAACCTAAATAATTCCCCAAAACCGGATAAGGTTTTTTCTAATAGACACGCGATCGCGTCATAGGTGGTATCTCTAGGAGCAATACCCGTTCCTCCATGAAAAATTAAGACATCGACATCGGCTCTTTGAGATAAAGTATAAATTTGTTCTTTGACCTGTAAAGGTTCATCTTTAATAATGTTATAATAAATAATATTATGA
>JBEDKD010000092.1:0-9927 GCA_041172365.1 Cyanobacteriota bacterium
GGAAGAAGGAAGAAGGAAGAAGGAAGAAGGAAGAAGGAAGAAGGAAGAGGGTTAACAATTGATAATTGACAATTAACAATTAATAATTATCAACTGTCAATTGTTAATTGTTAATTATTAATTACCAATTACCCATTACCAATTACCCATTACCAATTACCGATGAAATCCATTAATAAACTTTGGCAATCGTGGATGTGGGGTTTATTATTTCCCCTCATCATACTGAATTGTTGGATATTGTTACTCGTTTTTGAGTATTTTCGCTCCCTAATTACCGTTTTTATCCTCGCGACATTACTCTCATTTGTCCTTGATTATCCCGTGCGTCTCCTGCGACGTTATGGGATGAAACGTAATAGCGCGATTTTCTTAGTCTCAGCACTGACACTATTAGTATTACTCATTATCACCCTTACCGTTGTTCCCCTCATTTTTCAACAACTTAATGAATTAGCTACCGGTTTACCTACTTGGATTAAATCAGGAATTGCCCAAATAGAAACCTTTCATCAATGGGCTGAAAGTCGTAATCTTCCCATTAATGTTAGTGGTTTAACCAGTCAATTAAGCGATCGTATCTCCACCCAATTACAAGGATTAATGGGACAAATTCTCAGTTTTGTCTTAGGGGCAGCCGGAAGCGTTGCGGATCTACTTCTCACACTTTTATTAACCTTTTATTTACTTCTGCATGGAGAGAATCTTTGGGATGATTTTTTTGGTTTGCTACCCTTGAATATTAGCCGCAAATTCCGAGAATCACTCAAGCGCAATTTTCATAATTATTACATTGGGCAAGCTACCTTAGCAATGTTAATGGGCGCGTCTCTAATCGTCGCGTATTTAATTTTGCGAGTCCCCTTTGGTTTATTATTTGGTTTGATCATTGGTTTAATGACATTAATTCCCTTTGGTGCTCTCGCGAGTATTTGGACCGTAGGATTATTAATGATCTTAAATAATTTTGGCTTTGGGTTGACAATTTTAATTGTTTCCCTTATTGTCGATCAAATCATAGAAAGTGGTATCGCACCCCGTCTTTTAGGTGGTTTTACTGGATTAAATCCGGTTTGGATTATCATGTCTTTGTTAGTCGCGGCTAAAATAGGAGGATTACTGGGTTTATTAGTGGCAGTACCCCTCGCGAGTGTTATTAAAAATATGATTGATATTTTCGTCGCGTCTCCTAGGGGTTTCGATTCAGCACAACAAAATGGTGATCTTAATTAATACCATTTTTTCAACGTTATGCACCTGGTAAATTTCTGTCTCTATTCTGTCATGCTCTGCCTTTGTCATTTTTTTATTATAACCACAAAGGCACAAAGACACAAAGGAAAGAAAAGAGAGTCGGTTTGGTTGAATCAAGAAAGGGAGTCATCGTAAAAATTACTATTTTATTCAACCCAATCTACCAGATATTTATGAGATTATTTGGGTTCTAAAATGGAACCCATAAATAAAATTGTTCCCGTTTGATTATCTTGAAGGGCCGTGAAAAATGCGCGATCGACTATCATCTCAAAGGGTTGAGTCTCCCTTGGTGGCATTGATGTAGCACGAATACCTACACTGGTAACTGCTGCGGCTTCTGTGCCTTCTTCATTCACGGCAACAAAGGTTTTATGTTTGACTTCTCCAATGAATAAGTTAGGGGTATTTTTTGCCATACTAGAAAAGTTTGCTTTATCAGTAAACGCGATTTCCATTCCTAATGATTTTAAGGTGTCATTCAATGATGTTTCATACTCTAATTTGAATTTTGGTAGTTTGATAGTCCCCTCTTTTCTGATGAAAGAGTTCATCCATTTATCCCAGTTGCCCGGGGTTAATTGTTGGTAAAATTTGGCGAGGTTAGATGTCTTTTTTGGCAAAAATACATAAAGGCTAAAACGTCCCCCTGTGTAGGGTAAACTGATGGCTTGAAAATCTGAGGTTTCGTAATAGGGAAACCACTCTTTTTGAGACATCATTGGCACTTTTTTTGTACCTTTGTCTCCTAAATAAAAAGTTTGTTCTTTTGTCGCGTCTTTTTGAAATTGCTCTTGCCAAGGTGCTTTAAAGTAAAGCGCGTTGATTAAATATAAGACGGAAGAAGGGTCGATTTTATCAATTATTTGACTGATTTTGCCGCAGGTTTGCTGTTTTACCCATTGGTTGATGGTATCTTGTGCATTGGGGTTATTAAAATCTAAGTTGGTGATTTGGGCACCATAGAAATCTGTGTTATTCTTGAGAAATTCTGATTGAAAGGAAATTTCTTTTTTTGTCCAAAGGGAGTTGGCTAGGGCAATTTTTATTTGAGGATTATCTAATTTCAGTAATGATGTTATTAACGCGGCATTGGCTTGATTTAATGTTTTTAAGTCTATGTCTTTTAATTCTAAGGTTTTTGCCATTGCCTCTTGGGTTTCTCCCTGGGCTCCATTATATGTCATTGTGAGAGCGATCGCGACACTGGCAGGAGAAACAAAGATATTTTTGTTGTGCTCTTTTTCGAGAATTTGGGAAAAAAGTTTAAAGCTAAATTGAGTATTGGCGGTGATTAATTTGGGATCAATGGTTGGGGGCGCGATCGTGGGTAATTTCACAGTGGTAATGCAGTTATTCTCGGTGGTTTTTGGGGGGTTGGGAATATCTCTCGACGTGGATGTTTGACTACAAGTTGAGACTCCGAAAATAAGAGATAAACCTGTTATGATTAAGCCAATATTTTTTAAGTAGTTTTTATCCATTTTGATCACCTGTTAATGTTTACTTTCCCAGCAGATTAGAGATAAAAAATCAATACAGTAGTACAGGAATCTTGCCTGCTTTCCGGCAATTATGTATGGGCGAAACTACTAAGCCAATACTCAAGTTATTTAATAATTCCCATATTCTATACATTCTTAGTGAAAAATAAGCTTTTTTGAGATTTTCTTAATGGTTTCTCTGAATAGACGATCGCGTACTATAGCCATCCTATTTATGGTAAATCCGAGAAACCGGGTTTCTTTTCACCGACAAACTTTTCCTAACATTGATATGCGAGAAACCCGGTTTCTTTTCACCACGAAAAGTTTTAACCTCTCATCGTCAAAATCCCTAAAACCGCGAGAATCGAATTAATTAAATAAAATGTCCCGACAACTTGAGTTTCCTTCCATCCAGAGAGCTCTAAATGATGATGAAAAGGAGCCATTTTAAATAACCTTTTCCCAACACCATCAGGGTTTTTCGTCGCTTTATAATAACCGACTTGGGCAATAACCGATAAAGTTTCTATCAAGAAAATACCACTAATCAGTAATAACACCCAGAGATTATTTGTTAATAAAGCGATCGCGCCTAATGCTCCCCCTAACGCGAGGGAACCCGTATCCCCCATAAACACACGGGCAGGATTCCGATTATGGGAAACAAAACCTAAACACGCGCCACTCATACAGGCGCAAAATATCATTAATTCCGGTGATTTTAACGCCACAGCTTCCCCTAATGCCAGAAAACCGATCGCGCCTAAACCCCCCATTAAACCATCAACACCATCAGTAATATTAGTAGCATTACTTTCGGCGACTAAGACAAAACCCGCCAATAACCAAAAGAGAAATCCTAACGGTAAAGCCCATCCCAAGGGAAAAGCAATACTTGTCGAAATAACCGGCTCATGAAACAACATCCAAACACAAAACAGGGCTGCAAAAATAATTTGCAACCCCAATTTCATCCGAGGTGAAATGCCTTTATTCGACTTTTGACGGAGAATTTGCCAATCATCCAACCAACCGATAAACAGATAAGCTAACGTCAGGGTTGAGACTCCTAACACATCAAGATTAAACCCGGACCAAAAAATCGCGATAGCCACTCCCACCGGAACAAAAAAAATCCCTCCCATTGTAGGAGTCCCCGCCTTTTTCAAATGCTCTTGAGGTCCATCCTCTCGAATCACCTGGCCGGCTTTGAGACGTTGCAGCATCGGTATCACCCAAAACCCCAAACCTGACGCGACTAAAGCACTGACAATAAAGGGTAAAAACAAAGATTGGGGACTAAAAAGCCGATTCCCCATCACATCCAACCCGATGCCGCCACTACTTAAACCCAATCCCAGTAAAACCAAAAGCATTGAGCCCGATAATGGACGCGATCGAATCAACGAAAACTTTTCATAAACAAAATTCACTTTCTCACTCCTCAACACACACTTAAAAATTAAGTCTGCCCCCTGGTATATCACAGAGGTGAGTCGAAAGGATAGAGGAAACGGTGAAAAATCCTCTATCCGCATCTTCTCCCCACTTTAATTGCCGATCTAACCTTCCTCATCAATTCCCAGAGGCTCATCATCGTCATCATCATAGGGTCCATCATCAGCACCCATAAGATCAGAAATTTCCGGCTCCTCATCCAGAAGATAATCCGGCTCCTGAACATCCCGCGCCAGGAGACGGCCAGAAGCCTCTAACCAGTCTAACAGGGAGGTTTCTTGTTGCACGGGGATAACCTCCGCGGGTTCATGGCGAGGGGATTGACGCAAAGAAGGGTTATACATTGTCACGGGCTGTAACTTCCTGAAAAAACTTAATTAACATTATCCGATATACACTATTTTACAGATAAACCATAGGAGAATAACCACAGGCTTAAAAAAGCCGGTTTCTTTGCTACAATGCCTTTGCCAAACTGAAAAATGGACTCCTTTTGTAGATTGGGTTGACGTACCTTTGCGCTGCGCGCAAGCTGCGCTAACGGGTGGGGAGCGCGTCACGCAAAACCCAAAAAATGCCTTAAGTTTCCCTTTCCCCCGGCTCAACCTACAAAAAAATCGCGAGGGTATTGTTTGGTAGAAACCCACTTTCTGTCACCCAATCTCAAATCTTCTATCTCCCATCAACAATATGAGTAAAACGGCAGCAATTCTTTATACTAAAGAGGGTTATAATACACGCGGCGATCGACTTTTAGGCAGGCATTCCGCGGGGGAAGGATTTCTGAAAAGTTGGGTGAAATATGGAAGCGCGGAATCTCTTCACTGCTACACTCGCACTGAAGCCGAATTTCAGGACTTTTGCCAGCTAATTACTCCTTGGTTAACACAACCACGAAAAGTTAAGTGGATCAACGAAGAACAACCTTGGTTAATTGCCGACGCGGGGGTATTATATCGACCCGATCCTGTCTTATCCCAACTAATATGGCAACGTCGTTTTATTAATCAACGCGCTTATAGTCTATGTGGTGTCACCCATACGATCGCGACGAAAGCCGTAATGGAATCGATCGGTAATTTATTAACAGTTCCTTCTCAACCTTGGGACGCGTTAATTTGTACTTCCGTCGCGGTGAGAAAATCCATTGAATACTTATTTGGTGTTTGGGGTGAATATTTAATGGAAAGAATGGGGGGACAACCCCAACCCCTGATTCAATTACCGATTATTCCCTTGGGAGTTAATCAACAAGGTTTTCCCCAAGGCAATGACGCGATCGTGTCTCGTCAACGCCTACGTCAAAGTTTAGGAATCGCGGATAATGATATTGTCATTTTATTTGTCGGACGACTCTGTTTTTCGGCAAAAGCTCATCCGGTTCCGATGTATATGGCTTTAGAAAAAGCCGCCCAAACTACTAACCAAAAAATTCACTTAATTCAAGCCGGATGGTTTGATGATCCGAGGGAAGAGCCAGAGTTTAAAAATAGTGGCAACATTTTTGCCCCTTCGGTAAATCATATCTTTTTAGATGGACGTTTACCCGATATCCGTGTTAATATTTGGTCAGCTTCCGATATTTTTATTTCCCTTTCGGATAATATTCAAGAAACTTTTGGCTTAACTCCCATTGAAGCAATGGCTAATGGTTTACCTGTAGTCGTTTCTGACTGGGATGGTTATAAAGAATCAGTCCGTGATCAAATAGATGGTTTTCGTATTCCTACTTTAATCCCTTCTCCTGATTCTTGTGTTGATATTACCTGGGATTATATGAATGATAAGATGAATTGGCCGACTTATATCGGGTTAACCTCTCTGACGATCGCGATCGATGTTGAGGCCTGTGCCCAAGCCTTAAGTCAATTAATCAATAATGAGGAATTACGTCATAAAATGGGAGAAAACGGGCGACAACGAGTGCAAGAAGTTTATGATTGGCAAGTAGTAATTAAAGCCTATGAAAATTTATGGCAAGAGTTAGGAGAAATACGGGAAAAAGCCCAAGAGTCAGTTCCAGTAAAACCCGGACAACCCGCTTATCCTCTCTGTGATACACCTTTTCGGATGTTTAATCATTATACCACTAATACTCTCAGTCTTGAGATGAAATTAAGTTTAGGTAGCATGGCGAAAGAAGATGCGTTGAATCGCATTAAAAGTCTCAGGATCACGAGTTTTGGTTGGGATAGAAGACTTGGGGCTGATCTACAAACAGAGATTTTAGAGACAATTCAACAAACAGGGGTAATTACAGTAGGAGAATTGATTACGCGTTATACTAAAACACCAGTAGAGATTGCTTATTTACAGCGAACTCTTTTACATTGGATCAAGTTCAATATTTTGGTTTATCAATAAGCATATTATGATGGGAAAAAAAGAGGCATTATTAGAGGCGATCGCGGGTAAAAATCGTGGCATTCTCGCCACCGATACCGAAAAAAGAGCAATCTTAAGCGCGATCGCGAGTTTAGAAGATTATAACCCTACACCGCGTCCAGTGGAAGCCGGGGAATTATTAGAAGGTAATTGGCGATTATTATATACCACCAGTCAGGAATTATTAGGATTAGATAAATTTCCCTTAGTCAATGTCGGGCAAATTTATCAATGTATCCGTTACAATCAAGGCAAAATTTATAATATTGCCGAATTTTCCGGTTTACCCTATTTAGAAGCCATCGTCAGCGTCGCGGCAGGCTTTGAAGCCGTTACCGAGAAACGAGTAAAAGTCAATTTTGAAAGAGGCATCGTCGGGTTACAAAGATTATTAGGATATGAAAACCCCAATAATTTCATTAGTAAAATCGAGAGAGGAAGTCAATTTAAACCCGTGGACTTTGCCATCGAAAGACGCGATCAAAAAGGTTGGTTAGATATCACTTATTTAGATCAGGATTTACGACTAGGTAGAGGTAATGAAGGGAGTGTTTTTGTCTTGACAAAAACTTGACAAAAGCATAATTATATGTTATAATTACTGCCGTCTTGTCGGGTGAGGTCGCGAGTATCTTTGTATCAAACGGCAACGGTATAGCAGTCGAAGTAGATGTTAGGACGTTCTTAATAGCTGAAACCCTTGATGTTATTGCTTCTTCCTTCTTCCTTCTGCTATAAATATCCACCTCAGCCGCCACCGTCAGACGTAGTTTTGGTGAGTAAGACAGCCCCACGCGTATTTCTTCATAAAACATTGGTGAGTTTTCCACACCTCGATACTCTTGCGAGGAGAAAAAGATAAGCAACAATGGATAATGAAACTATGTCTGGATTATTCCATAACATCAAAATAATATGGATAACAACAATAACTTATTGAATCAAATCCTGATGCTTGGTATAGGTACAACATCCCTAATGGCCGAGAAATTACAGGAAGTGAGCCAAGAATGGGTAAAAGATGGCAAACTTAATCCCGATCAAGCCCGTCACTTTGTCGAGGATATGACTCAACAGTTTAACCCCGATCCGAGTACCTGGGATGCCCAAATGCAACGACAACTAAAAAATATGATGCAGGATTTGGGGATTGCCCGTCAATCGGAAGTGGACGAGTTACGGGGACGTATTGATCGTTTAGAGAGACAATTACGTGATTTAGAAAATCGCCTCTGGCGGTAAACTAAAGAAAGAGCAACTCTCTACTGTTAACAGGAGGATCGATTTTGCGCCCAATTCTGATTAGCTTAGGGGTAATGGTGGTTTGTTGTGTGGTATTGATTATTTCCCAAATTACCGGAGCTCGCCCCAACGCGATCGCGGGGGAAGTTACCACACCTCAACCCCAGACAACTGTAAAGACTTCCCAAAAGGAATCCGTTGTCAAACCCAATCCCCTCATCGCGGATGCAAGTGTTCTTAAAAAACCAGCGACAACGGCTGGCAAGAAAATGACTGACAATATTATTACCACTCCTTCAGGCCTAAAATATATCGAGATTAAAGAGGGAGATGGTGCTACTCCAAAAACAGGGCAAACTGTGGAAGTTCACTATACAGGTACTCTCGAAAATGGTACTAAATTTGATAGTTCTCGCGATCGTAATAGTACCTTCAAATTTAAAATAGGCGTAGGACAAGTAATTAAAGGTTGGGATGAAGGCGTTGGGACTATGAAACTTGGTGGCCGTCGTCAGTTAATTATTCCCCCGGAATTAGGTTATGGTGCCCGTGGTGCAGGCGGTGTAATTCCCCCTAATGCGACTTTAATTTTTGATGTTGAATTACTCGGAATTCAGTAATTGATATTATCTCAAAACCTGATTTAATCAGGTTTTACTCGCCCAGAAATCGGGTTTATGAGAGCAGCTATTAACTCAAAGTAGTTTTTTTCAGAAACCCGGTTTCTTTCTTTTCTTACCTCTGTGTCCTCTGTGCCTTTGTGGTTCATCAAAAAAACCTACAATAGCACCATTATAGCTTAGATTCCTAGGCAGCAAAAGGCTCACTACAGGTTTTTGGGCAAGCCAATTGGGGATGCTCCTTTTTCCCAAAAAATATTAATGCTCCAAAATACAAATACTATCAGGAGAAACCACTACTTTTACCTGATTACTAACCTGATAACGTCTTAATTCATCTCGATGTAAATTTTGACAACGGACAACCACTACACTATTAGTTGTGACTCGTATCACATAACGGGTATCAGTACCAATATAAATAGCTTCTTCTATTGTTCCTAACCATCCTTTTTCTTGGGGATAATTTTCTGGATAAATTTTCGCTTTTTCGGGACGAAGGACTAAAGTTAAATATTTCCCTACAGGTATTTCTTGAGAAGTTTTCACGATCACTGTTAATTCTTCATCGACTAAAACTAATAATTCATCTTTTTTATGTTCCACTACTCGCCCACTTAAAAAGTTACTTTCTCCGATAAAGTCTGCGACAAATTTATTTTGAGGATATTCGTAAATGTCAATCGGTGAGCCAATTTGTTGCACTTTTCCTTGATACATTACCGCGACGCGATCGGACATCGTTAAAGCTTCTTCTTGATCGTGGGTAACATAAACAAATGTAATACCTAATTTGTGTTGCATTCGCTTTAATTCTAATTGCATTTCTTTACGCAATTTCAAATCTAACGCGCCCAAGGGTTCATCAAATAATAAAACTTCCGGTTGTTTAACAAGGGCTCTGGCTAAGGCGACTCGTTGTTGTTGTCCCCCTGATAATTGACGAGGATAACGCTTTTTCATATCGGTTAATTGGACTAATTCTAAGGTTTCTTCTACCCGTTGACGAATAGTTTTATGGGGTAAATTTTCCATTTCTAGGCCAAACGCGACATTTTGATAAACGGTTAAATGGGGAAATAGAGCATAATTTTGAAAGACAGTATTAACGGGACGATGAAAGGGTGGACGGCTTTTCATGGCTTCTCCATGAATAAAAATCTCACCTTCCGTAGGGTGTTCAAAACCCGCGATCATTCTTAATGTTGTCGTTTTGCCACATCCCGAAGGTCCTAACAGAGAGAAAAATTCGCGATCGTTTATTTTGAGGTTAATATTATCGACAGCTAAAAACTCTTTGTTAGGAGCACTTGTAAATATTTTAGAAACATTTACTAATTCTACCGCGTGCATAATTAACTGGGTAATGGGTAATGGGTAATTAATAATTAACAATTGACAGTTGATAATTATTAATTGTTAATTGTCAATTATCAATTGTTAACCCTCTTCCTTCTTCCTTCTTCCTTCTTCCTTCTTCC
>JBEDKD010000093.1:0-3200 GCA_041172365.1 Cyanobacteriota bacterium
GACTTATCTCCTATTATAGGATAAAACATGAAAATTACCCATAATTGATAATTCCTTGATTCCACAGACTTCTACATCCAAACCCCCTCGGCTAGTCTTAGACAATATTTTCGCCTTTTCCCCGAACCGGGATACCCTTGGGGGCACCGCGTATTTTCTCGCCCTTGAAGAAGGAAATATATTGATTGATAGTCCCCCCTGGGATGAAACCACGGAGACTTTTTTACAGCAACAGGGCCCCGTGAAGTGGTTATTTCTTACTCATCGAGGCGCGATCGCGCAGGTGCGCTCAATTCAACAAGCAACTGGTTGTGATATCCTCATTCAAGAACAAGAAGCCTATTTATTACCGGGTTTAAATGTTACTACCTTTGAAGATACTTTTTCCTGGCGCGATCGCGTGGAGATGTTTTGGACATCAGGCCATTCCCCAGGTTCATCTTGTTTATATCACAAAATGCTAGGAGGAGTATTATTTACCGGCCGTCATTTATTACCCAATCAAGAAGGTATTCCCGTGCCATTACACACCGCGAAAACCTTTCATTGGCCAAGACAAATTAAAAATGTTAAATTACTGCTCGATCGCTTTACACCAGAAACATTACAGTATATTTTACCCGGAGCAAATACAGGATTTTTACGCGGAAAAGGAGTCATAGAGCAAGCCTATCTAAAGATTCAGCTTGGGTAAAGAAACCGGGTTTCTGATAGCAGGTAAACCATTAACCTAAGTCCCCAAGCCAAGAAACCCGGTTTCTCAGAATCTCCGTTTAGTGTTCACCCAAACCCTTATGATTTTCCTTTGTAATTTGAAATGAATCAGGGTAAGATAATCGGGAAGATGATCAATCAGGAAAAACATCTGTGTTTATCTGCGTTTATCTGCGGTTAAATAAACTTCTCTAAACTAGGTCAAAATGGCAACAAGTATGTTCGACTTTCGGACCTATTGTCGATATCTGTTTTGAATTTGTCAATAGCTATGGCTCAACAGCTATAGCTACCTCGACGGTGCTTGACGTTGTGAATCGCCCAAACCCCAAACCCTTGATTTTATTGCTTCTTCCTTCTTCCTTCTTCCTTCTTCCTTCTTTCTCAAGAAAAAAAGAAACCCGATTTCTGTAAGAAACCGGGTTAATGATAGACTATTCGGACGGTTTTTTGTGATGAAAACGAATCCCTATAAAAACATCATAGACAAAATCCCAAAAGTCCTTTTTATCACCTAAAATCCCCAAAGTTTGCGGAGATCCTTTTTGGTCTAAAAGGGGCTTTACAGCCTCATAAGCAGGCTTATAATTATACCAGGGAATAGATGGCCAAAGATGATGAACGAGATGATAATTCTGCCCCAAAATGAGGAGATTTAAAATCGCACTCGGATAAACTCTGGCATTTTTCCAGCGATTTTTTTCGTGAAAAGGACGATGGGGTAAATAATCAAAAAATAACCCCAATGCTATCCCCACAACTAACGCGGGACAAAACCAAAAATTGAGGACATACCCCAAACAATCCTTTTGAATAGAAATGTAAACAACCGCGAGCACAAATAAACGGCTGAAAAACCATTCCCACAATTCAAATTTTCGCCATAAACGCCGTTTAAAGAAAAATACCTCATGGTAAAAAAAGCGTGGCGCGATTAACCAAAGAGGCCCACCCGTGGAAACAAAATGATCGGGATCGTTGTCTGGATCATTAACATTACCATGATGTTGTAAATGGACTCGCGTAAATACAGGAAAGGCAAATCCTAACATTAACGCGCTACCATGTCCCAAAATTGAGTTCATCACGCGATCGCGGTGGGCTGAATTATGAGACGCGTCATGGATGACTGTCCCCGATAAATGTAAGGCTAAAACATTAATACCAAAACAGCACCAATCCGGCCAATCCCAGCGCCAGTAACCTAAAAACGATATTACTACCAACCCGATCGCGCTCAAAAACATCAGGAGGGTAGGATTAAAGTCACCGGGAGGACTGAGAAACTCTTTGGGGGGTAAAGTCAGTGGCTGCTGGGACACCGACATCGTTGTTTATACTCCATTCTTATGACACTCGCGTAATTAGTATATGACACGAAACCATCCTAAGTAAAGTTTTGTGACAAAAGACAGGGTAATGAGTAATGGGGAATGGGTAATGGGCTAATAGGGGAGTGTTTTTTTCTTTTGGCTTTTGATCTGTCTTTGGATCAAAATAGAGAAGGGTATATTAGTCAATTTGTCAAGTCTTTAAACAGGAAAAAAAATTATGTTATTCAACCGTATCTCGCTCATCAAGGTTTTAGGTTTATCCATAAGTTTGTCATTGTTACAGACAAACTTACCTGTCAAGGCCCAAATCCCCATTCCCACATCCACCTCTTCCCCTAGCCCAGGAAATACAACCACTCCCCCCATGTTGCAATCTTCCTTTAGTTGCGAATTCAGAAATGGTCAATTTACCGTAATGTATCATCCGCGGAGTCAACCCGGTCAAGCTTATCCTTGGGCAGTACCGGCTGAAATGGGCGGAGGTTGGTCGCCCCAACGTCGTTGTCAAGAAATTAGTCGCCGTTTGGAAGCCTATCGCCCCGATGGATTAGTGGAACTTCTCACGGGCATGGAAAATGGTTATAACATTCTTTGCGTCACTACCCAAAAACAATCGGCCTGTCGTATTGTCCTCACAGTACCCCCCGGACAAGATCCTTTTCAGATCCGCGATCGTGTATTCCAAAATCTTACCGTTGCCGACAGTGGACAAAACACCAATGGAGTCGCGACATTTCAAGATGGAAACCTTAATATCCCAGGATTAGACAAACTTTTTGGCATTGATCCCTTAAATCCTAATCGCAGACGTACACCTCGGGCTCAGTCCAAAGGCATTTATTTACGACCTTTTCTCGATCCCCTCGATGGCGGTACCGGAACCCGTTTAAAGAGATTTTAGTGAGTCCTACTTGAGATTTTAGGTATAAAATCATACGCCAAACATCAAATTTCTCAGTAAATGCCGCAAAAAACTCGGCAAAACACTTTTTGTCCAAGTAAAATTTGATACTTATGCTCTTTGCGTAGATAGATGAGAAAGAGGTTCTGAATATCAATAGGATCTTGGGTAGGAGCAATTTCGGGTATAGCAACCACGAGGGCAGTTACTTCTTCCTTCTTCCCTATCCTCCCTATCCTCCCTATCCTCCC
>JBEDKD010000094.1:0-5397 GCA_041172365.1 Cyanobacteriota bacterium
GACCAATTTTTTGTATAAATATCCCCCCCTCTATCCGGGTACATTAATCAAACGATATCAGCGATTTTTTGCCGATATCGAATTAGCTTCCGGCGAATTAATTACAGCCCATTGTCCGAATACCGGTCCCATGACAGGGGTTTGTATTCCGGGTAATTCTGTCTTGGTTTCCTATAGTGATAATCCTAAACGAAAATTAGCTTATACTTGGGAAATGATTCAAGTTTGTGATACCTCTCCCACTTGGGTTGGGGTTAATACAGCATTACCGAATCGAGTGATCAAATTAGCATTAGAAGCGAAATTATTTCCCGAATTAGGCAATTATCAACAAGTTAAGCCCGAAGTGACTTATGGGAAAGATAAAAAAAGTCGTGTCGATTTTTTACTGTTGAATGAAACCGAAAAAATTTACCTAGAAGTGAAAAATACTACTTGGGTAAATGGACAATTAGCCCTATTTCCTGATACTGTCACCGAAAGGGGACAAAAACATTTAAAAGAATTGATGGAAATGGGAAAAGAAGGGGCCAGATTTGTCATGCTTTATTTTATTAATCGAGGAGATTGTACCCATTTTGCCCCCGGCGATCGCGCTGATCCTGTCTATGGAGAATTATTACGAAAAGCCCGGGGAGAGGGATTAGAAATTTTACCCTGTCGGTTTGAAATTACTCCCCAAGGGATTAATTATTTAGGATTAGCCCAATTACAATTTTAAGTGAAAGCACTTATGGAGAAACCGGGTTTCTTGAAGATTTATCATTTCCCACCAAACGACTCGGAGAAACTCGGTTTCTTTGACAATTGAAGCCAGGAGCAGAAAATATCCGCGATCGCTCTTTCCATTTCTCCCAAAATCATGCCACAATAAACAACAACCAGACTGATACTAACAACCCAATAGGATCATCAGACATCTCCCAAAAATCAGATCAAAGGCAGGCTAATGCTACCCTACCATAATTTTAGGAGATGTCTATAGTATCAGTGATTACCCTTTAATGTGAGGATAAGAAAATGAAACGGACAATTTTAGCCTCGATGTTATTATTAACCTCAGTGGGATTAACTCATCGAGTCGAAGCAGCAAATCCTTATCATGTCGAACAATTATTCAAGACAAAAGAGTGTATGCGCTGCGATTTAACTAATGCTAATTTATTTAATGCTAACTTGACAGGAGTTAATTTACAAGGGGCTGATTTACGAGGTGCAAATCTCTATAGTGCTTATTTAGGGCTGGCCGACTTAAGGGGTGCGAATTTGTCCGATAGTGTTTTATTACAAGCAGAAATGCCCGGAGTAAATTTAGAAGGTGCGACTCTCAAAAATGCCGATTTATCTAATGCTTATGTAGCCAAATCAAACTTGATTGGAGCTGATTTGGAAAATGCCAAATTATATAATGTCACTTTGGCAGAATCCTTTTTAAAAGGGGCGAATTTTACCAATGCGGATCTGCGAAAAGCCTCTCTTTTTCGAGTAAATTTGGAATATGCTAATTTAGCGGGTGCTGACTTATCTTATGCCGATATGCGTGAGTCAAATGTGAAAAAAGCTGACTTATCCAATGCGAATTTGTATCAAACTCAATTGTTTAAATCGAATATTGATATGGCACAATTAGACAAAGCTGATTTAAGTGGTAGTAACTTACGCGGCACTCGTGTGGGAGTACCTCTTTGCGTCAAAACTTCCGAAGTTTATTGCATTAAATAGTCTTTTCTGGTGTTATTCCTCTCATTACACGAATCATTCCCAGGATTAACCTGGGAATGAGAGGGAATAACTAATAAGTCGGTAACGTGGTATACCAAAATCATACCATAAAATCGGCTATAATCCTCTTGTTCTTAATAAAAAATTAATAAACACTTCCCACATTTACTAAAAATCTCGGATGAGTATCATAATCGCTGAGATTTGTCAATACCTAAAGCAAGAGATTTTGTAAAAAGGGTAAGTTGAGCTATTAAAAGTAAAATTTCTTCTCTTACCTGCAACTATATCTTATGCAAATTCCCCAAAAATTTTCTTTTCTGGAAAGTCTGAAACAGAGAGATATTCCCACATCATTTATTCAGTCAAATGTTGCGACTTATCCAGATATTGTGGTTAACCCAATTCAGAAATTTATTCGCCGTTTAAGCATTCATCGCAAAATTGCTTATGGGTATGCTTTCGCGATCGGGGTGGCGGTTTTGGGAACTAGCGCGGGTTTAGCCGTTGGAGATTATTATGAGTATCAAGCCAAGGCTAAATTAAATTTTTCCCATCAGCAACAGGATATTTTACAAAATTTAGAAACGGAAGTGATTTTAGCGCGATCGCACTCGGAGCGAATTATACCTTTTTTAGAGAATCCGGTTTGGCTAGAGACAGAAGTAACTGGTTTGTTTGAGCAAATTCTCCAAATAGAGAAAAGCCTTCTCAGCTTACAAAATTTAGTGAAGCAAAGTCCCCCAGAATTTTATGATAAATCTATATCGAAACTGGCTAAAGATTATGAAACTCATGTTTTAGCCACGACTCCAGAAATAAATCAACTATTGTTTATCCTTCAGGAAAAACAGTTAACAAAAGATAATTTGTCTGAGTTTAAAAATAAACTTCGACAGGCAACAGAGGGAAACTTATCTATAAAACTTGAACAGTTTTATCAAAGCTTAGAGGAATTTATTCAGAAGGCGAAACAGCAAGAAAGTCAAGCTAATGATGCTTTTAATAATGCCCAATTATTACGGATAAAAATTACTGTTATTAGTATGTTAATTTCTGTGGCGTTGGCTGCGATTTTAGCCTATTATACCAGTCACGCGATCGCGAGGCCTTTAAAATGGGTAACAGAGGTGGCGGATCACGCGGCAAAGGATAAAAATTATCATTTACGAGCGCCTGTTTTAACCAATGATGAAGTAGGAGTCTTAGCTGTTTCGATTAATCAACTCATTGAAACGATATCGAAACAATTAAAAAACTTACAAGAAACCCAAACACAACTGATTCAAACCGAAAAAATGTCATCTTTGGGTAATTTAGTCGCGGGAATTGCCCATGAAGTGAATAATCCCATTAACTTTATCTATGGAAATTTAGAATACACCCGACACTATGTCGATGATTTAATGGGGTTAGTGCATTTATATCAGCAATATTATCCCGATGCAGATCCCGAAATCAAAAAGTATATTGAAACGATTGATTTTGATTTTTTAGTGAGTGATTTACCCAAAGTCGTATCTTCAATGACGATGGGTGCGGAAAGGATAAGAAATATTGTTTTATCCTTACGAAATTTTTCACGTTTAGACGAATCGGAAGTAAAAGAAGTGGATATCCATGAGGGTATTAATAATACGATTTTAATGTTAAGTCATCGCCTAAATCACCCGATTAAAGTTACTGAGATTTATGGAAAAATCCCTTTAATTAGTTGTTATCCTGCCTTATTAAATCAGGTATTTTTGAACATTTTAAACAATGGGATTGATGCTATTGAAGAAGCTCTTAATCAGGGTAATTTTTCTGGTAAAGACTCAAAAAAATCTGCTAAAATACCCCAAATTACTATTCGTACTGAACTTTTCGAGTCGAATATGATTTGTATTCGCTTCTGGAATAATGGCCCGATTATTCCCTATAAAATTCAAAGAAAATTATTTGATCCTTTTTTTACCACTAAACCACCGGGGCAAGGGACGGGATTAGGGTTGGCGATCGCGTATCAAATTATCACCAAACATCGGGGCAGAATCGAGGTATTTTCCGATGAATTTAAGGGGACGGAATTTGCCATATTTCTTCCTATTAAATCGGAGTTAATTCGTTAAGATGGAGTTTATTTTAAACCGCAGATAAACGCTCCTAAACACAGATAAATAAGCCGTCGTAGGTTGGGTTGAAGCTAGTCAAACCCAACCTACTAAGGGCTAATTAGATTACGCGTTTTCTTCAAAAGGGATAAATTGTTTCTTCGACGCGCCACAAATGGGACATTTCCAATCATCAGGAATATCCTCAAATAACGTACCGGGTGCAATTCCTGAATCAGGATCGCCCACAACCGGATCGTAAATCATACTGCACTTTTGACAAATCCATTTACGAGTAGCAGGATTGTCACTTACTACTCTGGTATCGGGGTTGCCACCTTGTAATACATTCAAAGCCTCGGTATAGCGATCCGCGTGATAATTTTCGATATGTTTTAATAAGCCAAAACGATGGGCAGCATCTCGGAAAATTTGTGCATGATCCGCCGATTCTTCCGCTTGTGATTGAAATTCCTCCGCAGCAGAGGAATCTCGATCCGCGATCGCGTCTTTAGCAAAATCAGGATACATTGTCGTATATTCATAAGTCTCGCCTTCAATAGCCAAAGACAAACAACGAGCAATAATTTCCTTTTTTTCTGCCTCCGATAAAGTCGCGGGATCTTTAATAACTAATTCAGGATGTAACAGAGAAAAATGGGCAAACGCGTGTTCGGTTTCCTGGGCGGCTGTTTCTTTAAAAAGTTTGGCTATTTCCTGAAAACCTAATTTCTTAGCCACTTCAGCAAAAAACAGATATTTGCGATTAGCCATTGACTCTCCCCCGAAGGCAGCTTCGAGGTTTTTCAGTGTATTTGAGTTAGACAGATCCATGTTTTCCGATAAGCCTTAGTAATTCTTTTGTCTGAAGTTAGTTAACTAACTTTTGTGCTTAATCCCTGATTATACCACAAAGGGAAAAAAACATCTAAACTTTCACTGAGGACTGAAACTTTAATAAAGTAGTGCAGGCATCTTGCCTGCTTTCGCTCTCAATATTTCCCCGACAAACCCAATACTCAAGCTATTCAATTTCCCTTCCTTAGATCCCTAGGGAGCCAGAGGCTCCCACTACAGTTTTTTTGCCAAAAGGGGGGGATACTTCCTAGTTAATCTTCTTCCTTCTTCATTAGGAGTGAAAGCGTTGTAATTGCTGTTGTAAATATTTAGCCCATTCCACAGCTAAGGGAATTTGAGTAAAAGGAATACGGACCGTTGTAGAATTATCAAAGAAGAAAAATTCAATAGCAATAACGCCACCCGTTGATGGAGGATTTTCTAAATCTACAGATACCCCATTAACAATGACGCGAATATTTTGGACATTTTTCAAAGAAAATGTTTGGATATTCTCAGTCCCTTTGCGAGTGGGTTTACCCCAGGTAATTCGATCTTCATTAATACCGAGTACGGCATAAATATCGTACTTAGTTTTCTGAAATTGTTGCGCCCAAAAACGATAGGCTTCTAGTTTTTGATATTCATTCCAACCAGCCCAAGCTAGTCCGATAAATACCGCGAGTAATGGTAGCCAAAATAAACCACGTTCCATATTATATTTAAAAGGGGGATTGGGTAATGG
>JBEDKD010000095.1:0-14459 GCA_041172365.1 Cyanobacteriota bacterium
GGTTTACCATGAGAGATAATATGAATACTGGTAATATTGTCGCGACTTACCAGAGTTTCTGTAATTTGTTCGATCCCATTTTCTGTGGGTTCCAGTATAATAACTTCGGTGTTAGGTGTAATACCATCAATCAGTTTTTGCGCGTCAGGAAGATTAGGATTAATAAAGGCAATTTGTGTGAAGATCGTATTAATACAACTAATCATACAAGTTTCCCTGAATAATCTAAGTTTTTACTATCCTGATGTTAACAGGTTTCCGTGTGGATTTACCCACGAACAATTATAACCGCTTTTTTTTGCATATATAATATATTTTATGATTCGTTCTTGCGATTTATATCACAAGCCTGAACCTAAAAAGATCACGCGAGAGATTTTTGATACCTAACCCGACAATTGTAGTCAGGGGTTAAAACCCTTGCCTTAAAGCAAAAGTGCTCTGTGAGGAATAATCAGTCCTCTACAGACATCTCCTAAAACGACTGTAGGGTAGGCGAAACCCGCCATTGATCCGATTTTTTCCAGATGTCGATTATATCTCGCCGTAAAACTGACTGAAACGCTCACAATAGAGTTTTCTCAATCAGGATTTGAAGCATTTTCGCAAGATATCTAGTCCTCTGAAGAGGACTTTAGCTATTAGAAAGGGACTTAAGTCCCGATCAGGATTGGAAGCACTTTCGCAAGATATAGGAATCCTAAATAAGTTGTGGTAAAAACCTAGGGCTAGTGGCAGAGTACCTACCCCAGAGAAGGGGGCAACCACGGGGGATTGCCCCTACAAGATTTCACAATTCATTTAGACGTGCTACATAGTCCTCTTCAGAGGACTTTCGCTATTAGACAGGGACTTAAGTCCCTGGCGGATTAATCCAAAATTGTACACGATCGCGTCTGTAGAATTACATTCTTTCTAACACTTTAATACCCAATAAACCCAAACCCAAACCTAAAGTTCTCGCGGTTAAATCCGATAAAACTAAGCGAGAAGTCCGTAAAGGTTCCGGGGCTTTCAAGACATCATGTTTATCATAAAATTGATTAAACTTCTGACTCAATTCAAACAAATATTGACAAATCCGATTCGGTAATAAATCCACCTCAACCGCAGCCAATACAGCATTAAATTGTAACAAATGTTTCGCCAAAACTAACTCCTCTTCTTGCTGTAAAAGGATTGTAGCTTCTTCATCTAAACTTTGAAAATCAATACCCCCTTTGCGTCCAATACCTTTAACACGGACATACGCGTATAATAAATAGGGTGCAGTATTGCCTTGTAATGCCAACATTTTATCATAACTAAAGACATAATTACTGGTGCGATTTTGACTTAAATCCGCATATTTTACCGCACTTAAACCGATGACTTGAGCGACATTATTAATAAAATCTTCCGTTTCGGTACGTCCTTCTTTTTCCACGCGGGTTTCTAAATCCTTTTTAGCATACGCGATCGCCTCATTTAATAAATCAATTAACCGTACCGTCTCACCCGATCGCGTCTTTAATTTCTTGCCATCTTCCCCCAAAACCAAACCAAAAGGAACATGAACAATCTCTACAGTATCAGGAATCCAACCCGCTTTATCAGCAACCTTAAACACCTGGGCAAAATGAGTTGCCTGCCCTGAGTCAGTCACATAAATCACGCGATCGGCACCTTCTTTTTCGATGCGATAACGGATCGCGGCTAAATCCGTTGTCGCGTAATTATAAGCCCCATCTGTTTTTTGAATAATTAAAGGTAAAGGTTCCCCCTCTTTATTCATAAATCCTTCCACAAAAACACATTGAGCGCCTTGATTTTCCACCAATAACCCTAACTGTGTTAAATCTTCCACAACAGCAGGTAAAAAAGGATTATAAAAAGACTCGCCTCTTTCCGTTAACTTAATATCTAATAAATCATAAATAACCTGAAACTCCCGTCGAGATTGTTCACATAATAATCCCCACGCGTGACGACTATCTTCCGCACCACTTTGTAAACGCACCACCTCTTGACGGGAATTTTCCTTAAAGATTTCATCCTCATCAAAGCGTTTTTTCGCTTGACGATAAAAGCTGACTAAATCTCCCAAATCTAAAGCATTCGCGGTAGTTAAAGCTTCGGGATAAGCTTCCCGTAAATAAGTAATTAACATCCCAAATTGAGTACCCCAGTCCCCCACATGATTAAGTCGTAAAACATCATGGCCTTGAAATTCTAAAATCCGCGCTAAACAATCTCCGATGATAGTTGAGCGCAGATGGCCAACGTGCATTTCCTTCGCGATATTGGGACTCGAAAAGTCAATAACGACTCGTTGAGGAGTTTTCGCTCCCGCAATACCCAAACGAGGAGAAGACGCGATCGCGTTTAAACATTCCGATAAATAATCAGGTTTTAAACGTAAATTAATAAAACCCGGTCCCGCAATTTCAGGAGTTTCACAAATAGTTGATACATCAAGATTTTCGATAATAATAGACGCGATCGCTCGTGGGGGTTTGCCGAGTTTTTTAGTGAGCGACATCGCGATATTACATTGATAATCGCCGAATTTGGGATTAGTCGCGGAGACTAACATCGGATCGATACCCGCGAAAGCATCACCAAAAGCAGAAATCAAAGCCTCATCAAACTTAGTCTTAAGGATTTCAATAGTCAAATTCATATTGATTTTAGATTTTAGATTTTAGATTTGGGAATATTTAACGCCTTTACTAACCCTACCATCTAAGCAATACCTTCGCCATTTTTTGTCGGTTGGGTTGAGGCACGAAACCCAAGGAAGATGTTGGGTTTCGTCCCTCAACCCAACCTACGAATCTTTGTGGTTTATTCCTTCTTCCTTCTTCCTTCTTCCTTCTTCCTTCTTCCTTCTTCCTTCTTCCTTCTTCCTTCTTCTGAACAAATGTGATCCAGATCGCGAAAAAGAGTAATATGAATCACAGATGAAGAAGATCGGGATCATTGCGGGATCAAAAAAAAGTCACATTTTGCGCTGACGCCTGTCACCCACAGCCGGAAAAACATTTTTTAACATTGAATTATGAGAATATAGAAGCAAGGCAAGAAGTAAGGCTTCTATCAGCCATCCATGAGGAACCATTTATGTTATCTCAACCTATTTTTGACGACAAAAGTCTAAGTGAGTCTCTATACCGTGCGATAGTGCGTCGCTTTTATGAGTCATTCAGTGTATCGACTCAATCTATTTTACGGGACTGTCGTTTGGGGTTTGCCCCTAGTCCCAATGGCTCCAGAACATTTTTTATTGTCACCCCTACTCTCCAAGTCGCGGAGCAACTAATCGACGAAATCGACGCGATCATTAATAAAGTTATTACGCTCATGGCTGGAATTAGCCAAATTGGTATTTGTGTTGCTCCCCCCGCCCATGATCTCGTGGAAAGGGAGTCTAATGACTCTTCATCTAAAATACCTCGTTATATGGTTTGTCAATTTATTTCTCTACCTTGTCACGACAGAGAATGTTCCGAGTGATTTCTTTCTCACGAATTTTGGGGGTGCGATCGCGTGATGGATGTGGTCCACCCATTTTTGTCTCTATATCATATTTTTGTGCCAAGTCCTATTAAAATTCACAAAAATTTACACAAATCTGAGTTAATGTTACTTTGAGTCAAACAATCTCTGGTGAGATCATGGTTTTTCTCAAGCACAGGATTATCGACAGATCAAAGCACCTTTCCCTTTATGATATGATGGTAGCGCGATCGGCCGAAAATTAACCAATTATCACGCGATCGCTTAATCTTGATTTTGGATGCACTGTAAAATGACAATTTTAGCAATCAAAGTAAAACCCAATTCTAAAACACAAAATATACAACAAGAAACCGATGGATCATGGACAGTGCATCTCAAATCCCCCCCAGTGGAGGGAAAAGCCAATGAAGAATTAATAAAATTATTGTCAAAACAATTAGACATTCCCAAATCTCAAATCACAATAAAATCGGGGTTATCTTCCCGCAATAAATTAGTCGAAATTCCCTAGTTTCAATAGTTTCAATCCCAGAGAAACCGGGTTTCTCATGTCAAAAGAAACCCGATTTCTGGGGGAGTTAGGACGGAAAATTTACATTGGACGTGCCGACAACCACAGAGCTAAATCATCCTCAGAAGAAAAGTCTAATAAAGCCTCTCCTAACTCTTCTAACTCAGAAATAGACAATTGTTGAATGCGCCGATCAAATTGCGGTGATAAAAAACCCACACGACGAGTAAGTTGTCGGCGAATCATTGCCAAATCAGCAGAGATCATCCCCTCGATTCTACCTTGTTGTAATCCTTGTTGTAATCCCTTTTGCAAGATATCTTGATAGATGACTGATTCTCGCATAATGTCCTCTCGGAATAATTGATTAACCAAAGTTTTGTCAAATCTCAACCCCGCGAGAATTGAGATACACGCGGAAATCTCATTACGAGATTTTGATTCTTCTATTTTAGCCACTTCTTCAGCAATTTGTCCTAATAAAGAATTAGGATCATTACTTGTCGCGAGGGTAGCCAATGGCAATAAATTGGGATTTGTTATTAGTAGAGCCGGATCTTGTTCCCAAAGGCGAATCACTCGGTAACGATGTCGGGTGTATTCATCTTCGTACTGAGTTTGGGAGACTAATTGTGATTCAGTGGCTTTCAGGAAAATAACAACCTGCTCTATGGAGCAATTATATTGCCTAACTAACCTTGCCTTATATTCTAGCATCCGCGTGGGGATCGGTGGGGTAGAATAGGGTACAGTTTGAAATTCTAAATGGAGTATTCGCTGATCAATTTGCAGTAAAATAAGGGCATCGGCTTCAATCGGTTCCATAGAGAGTTCGGTTTTAAGTAACTCAATGGTGGTAGGTTCGATGTTAAGAAGCCAGCGCACAAAGGAGAGGGGATCTCTTTCCGCCAGATATTTGCAGGTATTATCGTAGGCCAATTTTGTTTTTCCTCCTTATTACTAGGGTTTTTCGGCTTCCTTTTGTTGTTGCACTTCATCAATATTAGAAGGGGGAATTTTCTCAATGCTGATCAGAGATTCGATCACCGATTTTACCACAGGAGCCGCGACAACACCACCCGATCCCCCTTGGGGTTCATCAAAAACAGCTAACACTACATAACGAGGTTTATCCACAGGCATAATACCGACAAAACTGGTAACAATAGCCTTAGAATAAACACCATCTTTAGCCTTTTGTGCTGTACCCGTTTTCCCCCCAATACGATACCCCGGAATTTTCGCGGCTTTTCCCGTACCATCATGGACAACACTTTCCATCATCTCAATAACTTTTTGAGAGGTTTCAGGAGAAAAAACTTTTTGAGGTTCGGGATAATTCGGTTCCCAAAAAGCCTCCCCTTGAGTATTAAAAAGTCCGCGAACAATATGGGGAATAACTAATTTTCCACCATTGGCTAAAGAACCCATTAACTGTACCATTTGCAGCGGTGTGAGGGAAAAACCTTGACCAAAAGCCGTCGTCGCAGCTTCCACAGGAGAACTGACAAATTGTTGTCTATTTTTCATTTGACTAGGCACTTCAAAAGGAAGATCACTTCCCGTTGTTTGCCCTAATCCTAATCGTTGTAAAGCATTATAATAATCACTCGCGTTCATTTTTTTGATAATATGAACCATCCCGACATTACTGGAATATTTTAAAATATCTCTAACCGTCGTTGCACCTCTTCCTCCCGCTTGTTCATAATCATAATTAGCAATGGGCCAGCCATCGACAAAAATGCGACCTTCGTCATTAAAGACACTATCGGGTTTAATAACTCCTGCTTCCAACGCGATCGCGACATTAATGGCTTTAAAAGTCGAACCCGGTTCATAAACATCAGTTAACGCCCAATTTTTAAAGCGATCAAGACTAAAATTATAATATTGATTAGGATCATAAGTAGGCTCAGAAACAAGACTTAATAATTCACCATTCCAAGAATCCATGACAATAACAGTCCCCCGTTTTGCCTTGAATTTTTCCATTTGTTGACGGACAGCTTCACGCGCTAACCGTTGCAAACGAGAGTCAAGGGTAAGCTGCATTTTTAAGTCATCAAATTGCACAAAACCAGTCGCTAATTTTTCAGGAATCCACGCGCCATTCATCGCCCGTTGATAACGGAGAGTTGGCATAGTTCTTTCTAATAAATTTTGCTGACTATATTCGACTCCCGCTTGTCCATTTCTATCGCCATCAACATAACCAACTACTTCAGACGCGAGTTCTTGTTGGGGATAAATTCTCTGTTGACTGGGGAGTAATTCTAAACCATCGAGCATTAAGTTTTTGATATTATCAGAAATTTCTTCGGGTAAAGATTCAGCCACTTTAAGACCACTAGGAGCCTTATTAAATAATGATAATAATTCCGCCGGAGTCTTCGCGAAAATCGTTCCCTGTATCAACGTAGGTGCTAATTTAGCCGCGATCGCGTCTTTACTTTCTTTAAATAATGTGGGGTGTGCATAAAGAGTAAAAACAGGTCGATCAAGGGCTAACATATCACCATTGCGATCAATAATTGTCCGTCGTGGGACAAAAGGACGAGATTTTGTTAATTGTTGGTCTTGTGCCAATCTTTTTAATTCAGTCCCTTGGAGAATTTGTAAACGAGCTAAATTAAGAGCTAATCCCACACCACTTAACATTAAAACCACCCAGACAAGATAAAGGCGTTTAATATCTGGTTTTGCGACAAATTGAGATAATATAAAGTTAAGGGTTTTTAGCAGATTTTGGGACAATTTTAGAGAGGTACTACCCACCGATTTTACCGATTTTTTGGCATTTTTGTCTCGTCGTGTGTTTTTTTTTAATACTTTATTGCGTGGACTTTGCGAGGAATCTCGCTCAAAACGAGCATCATATTTCATAGGAACAAAAAGTGTTATGTGTGAGGGAATAGATGTGAGGTAATAGATATTAGGTAATATGTGTTAGTTAGTAGATGTTCGGCATTAGGTGTGAGGTAGTAGATATTAGACATTAGATGTTAGGTTCATAATACAGGAAATTAGGAATAGAGAATTTTCCTTCTCCCTTCTCCCTTCTTCCTTCTCCCTTCTCCCTTCTTCCTTCTTCCTTCTTCCTTCTTCCTTCTTCCTAATAGTTTAAAAAGTCAAAATGGAGCGAATAGAAAGACCTTGGTGCATTAAATCAAAAGCCTCATTAATGCGCTCAATCGGCATAACTTGAGTCACCAAATCATCAATATTAATTTTACCATTCATGTACCAATCAACAATTTTAGGAACATCAGTACGACCTTTAGCACCACCAAAAGCACTCCCTTTCCAAACGCGACCCGTCACCAATTGGAAAGGACGGGTACTAATTTCTTCACCCGCACCCGCGACACCAATAATGACACTCACCCCCCATCCTTTATGACAACATTCTAACGCTTGACGCATAACATTAATATTACCAATACATTCAAAACTATAATCAGCCCCCCCATCAGTTAAATCAATTAAATAACTAACAAGATCACCGTCAATTTCTTGAGGATTAACAAAATGAGTCATCCCGAATTTTTCCGCCAAAGCCCGTTTTGCGGGATTAAGATCCACACCGATAATCATATTCGCGCCCACCATCTTCGCGCCTTGAATCACATTTAAGCCCACACCTCCTAAACCAAAAACAACCACATTGGCCCCTGGTTCCACCTTCGCGGTATTAACCACCGCGCCTAAACCCGTTGTGACTCCGCAACCAATTAAACAAACTTTATCAAAGGGAGCGTCATGGCGGATTTTCGCCACAGAGATTTCTGGCAAAACCGTATAATTAGCAAAGGTAGAGGTTCCCATATAATGATAGAGACGTTGACCATTAAGGGAAAAACGACTGGTATTATCCGGCATAACACCCCGCCCTTGAGTCAAACGAATCGCTTGACAGAGATTCGTTTTGCCACTAAGACAGAATTTACAGTGGCGACATTCAGGGACATAAAGGGGAATAACATGATCCCCAGGTTTGAGGCTGGTAACATCAGGGCCAATTTCTACCACAACCCCCGCGCCTTCATGGCCAAGAATGGTTGGGAATAAACCTTCAGGATCAGCACCCGAAAGGGTATAAGCATCGGTATGACAGACACCAGTCGCTTTTATTTCCACAAGGACTTCCCCTGACTTGGGGCCTTCCAAGTCAACCATTTCGATAGTGAGGGGTTGACGGGGACTATGCGCGATCGCGGCTTTAACTTTCATGGAGATCCTATCTTTGAGGAAGTAGCTGATCAAATTATCAGGCAAAATTAGAACCTGTTGGAAAACCCGAATCATAAATCCCAATATGCAATCTCCCGAAACCTTCTGCAAAGGTGAGGACTAAATGCCATTAATATATAACTTATGGGAAAATAGTTTCAGTGATATTACAGATCCATGCTACTTAAAAGCACAACCCGACATATCCGTATCTTTACGGCAACCCTTGAGGATAACGAACTTGTACCAAGTGACCAAGTTTTAACCCTTGATGTCGATCCCGACAATGAATTGAACTGGAACGAAACCGCTGTGCAAAAGGTCTACCGGATGTTTGACCAACTGGTAGAATCCTATGACGCAGAAGATTTGACCGAGTACAACTTACGCCGGATCGGTTCAGAGTTAGAGCATTTAGTCCGATCACTCCTACAAAAGGGAGAAGTTAGCTACAACCTCAACAGTCGTGTCCTCAATTACAGCATGGGACTGCCACAAGTGGGGGTTGACTCCTAAATGGGATTTGAGGAAATTACTCCTTCAAAGGTTTGAAGAAAGGGGAAGATCCTTCGGTGTTTCCGCCACAGACTGAGAACTCATAGAGTCTGACAAGACTTCTGCTTGGGACTCAGGGGGGGGTTCTGGAGTGTCTTCTCCCTTTGACTCTGGTTGTGGGGGAGAAAAGGGTGAAAAATCCCCATTCTTGACTGTTTCGGGGTTAGTTTTCATGCGTTGCAAAAATTGTTTCATGGCTTGATGACGGTTTTCCATAAACCGACCCCAAAAACCAGGAAAAACTTGATCGAGTGTTTCCACTAAGGCCCACACTTCAAGATTCATCATCTTGTAATACAAGGCATGAGAATCTTGTAGATTGGCGAGAAGTTCATCAAATTCCAAGGGAGGAGAAGAACTTTCGGGCTCTGGGATGCTGCCATGAGGGGACGCGCTGGGGGTGGGCATAGCCGATACCTCAATAGGTCAATGAGTGGAAACATAGCAAATAGTAACGAGGCGCGAACCCAAACAGTTACTTAACCACTAGGGTATCGTGTCATTTATTCACGATCAACCCGTAGAACGAAACACGCGACAATGATTCAGATCGACCTGTTCAATGGCGGAGAGGCATGAGGAACCCATGATGCAAAACACTGTGCCAAAACACTACCTGTGGGCTGTGGGTGATGGAATGAAAGTCTGTCGGCCAGGGGAGCTGATCGCGGGGCGCTATAAAGTGATCCGCGATCGCGTTGTTCAGGATACACAACCGGAATTAAATCCGGAAACCCCGGAGAATATTCCGGGTGTGATGACTCCTTACTTAAGATTATTTCCCTATCGGCTGCACGTCCCCCAAGTCTATGGCATGGTGTCGCGTACAGTATCGAAACTTTCGAGTGACATTTGGTTATTGGAAGGGGGAGCAATTTCGGCTCAGACGGAATATCTGATGCCGGAATTGACCAGTCAGTGGAAGGCCCAAGGAGCCATGCGCCAATTAAATTGGCTTTGGCAAATTGCCCAGCTTTGGGACTCCATGAGAAGTTTGGGAGTCGGCGCGACATTATTAAACCCTTCTCTATTACGCGTCGAAGGTCCCCTAATCAAAATATTAGAGTTACAAAGTGATCAAAAAAAACCTAGTTTGCGGACTTTGGGGAAAGTTTGGTTGCAATTAGTCCCCGACGCTCATCCGATGCTGGTCACTTTTTTAGACACTCTTTGTCAACAGATGATTGATGGGGAAGTCCACAAAGGGACTGTTTTGATCGCGCAATTGGATAAAGCCTTAACTCTCTCTGGCAGAGCTTATAAACGTACTATTAATATTGCTACCGCGACGGATACCGGTCCGACTCGCTCCCATAATGAGGACGCGTGTTATCCCCCTAGTCAAAAGATGGTTTCTACCAATCCCGGGGGACAAGCGGTTGCCATTGTTTGTGATGGTATTGGAGGACAAGAGGCCGGTGAAGTCGCGTCTCAATTAGCCATCAATACCTTGCGCGAGCAGGTGGAAAAGATGATTTTACATCCCGCGAATTGGGACTCTACTTTGACGGGGAAATTAGAACATTCTACTTGTATTGCTAATGATGTTATTGCCCAGTTGAATGATCAGGAGCATCGTCAAGGGCGACAGCGTATGGGTACTACTCTGGTGATGGGATTAGCCCATGTCCATGAGATGTATATTACTCATATTGGAGATAGTCGTGCCTATTGGATTACTCGTCATGGTTGTTATGCGGTGACGGTGGATGATGATGTCGCCTCGCGTGAAGTGCGTTTAGGTTATTCTCTTTATGGTTACGCGGTGCAACAGGTGGCCGCGGGGGCTTTGGTCCAAGCTTTGGGCATTACCTCTTCTTCTACCCTTCATCCCACGGTGCAACGCTTCCCTCTTGATGAAGATTGTATTTTTTTACTTTGTTCTGATGGTTTGAGCGATCGCGATCGTGTCGAGCAATTTTGGGATAGTGAAATTTTGCCTCTGTTGTCAGGAAATGTCGATTTAGCAACGGTGCGCGATCGGTTAATTCAGATTGCCAATACCAGAAATGGTCACGATAACGTCACAATAGCCCTAATGTATTGTCAAGTCGTACATAAAGATGATGCCAATTTACCAACAGAATTATCCATTCCCCCCGTAGAAGGTTCCACATCATCTATTACTGAACATTCTGATACGGGTGAGGATTTTAGTGACAGAAATTCTGGAGATACAATAGTAATAGATGTTCATGAACCCAGTAATAATATCGCCTTACTGATGGTCAAGATTATTATCTTGTTGACGGTTGCCACTGTCTTAGCTTACTTCTTTATTCCCCCTGTAAATCACTTGATGAATGGTCCTCGCAGGGGAAAACCCATTCCTAAAGAAACACAATTACCGCCCGAAAGTATTACACCTTTGTCTGATCCTGCCTCCGACTGGAATGAAGGGGACTTTATTTTAATTGAAAGTCCGCTCTCGCCTCCCGATCCTGGGCAAAATCGTTTTCACTTATTGAAGGAATTGGGGCAAGAATCCCCTAAAGGCACGATTCCTGTCAATAGTGTGGTATTGATCAAGGAAAAGAAATATCCCCCTGAGATGCAGAAAACACCTTGGTTATATGTTCAGGTTTGTTCTATTCCCAAAACGGTTTCTTCAAACAATAGTAAGAATTCCGATTTGAAGTCTTTACAAGTGGGCGATCGCGGTTGGATTCAACTGCCAGAGGCAACGTTTGAATTAAAACGTAATTCGCCTCTGTCTCCCACTCAACGGGGTATCTGTCTTCCTCCTAATCCTAAGTCTGGGAATTAAGAGTCAGATAACTTAATAACCAATTGGCCGCGGTAGCACGTCGAGTTTGACGAGGCCCAAATGTGCCAATTTTATACCCCTTGAAGCCTAATTTTTCTTTGAGGAGTTGTTTATTTTCTGGTGGAATGGAACGAGTTAATTTTACTGTCGCGGGGCGAGATTCGATAAAGTCTGGCGGTTGGGGATATTCTTGGAGCCATTCTGGGGCGACGTTATGGGTGTCATAAGTTTCGGTTGTCGCATCATAACGATAACCGAGATAATGCCAAAGAAGTTGATTAACCATCGCGTCATCTATTTCTTCGTTAAGGATCGCCCAGATGGTATCAGTATTGAGGGGTGGTAATCGGTACATATTCTATCTATTTTTAGCTTTTAAGAGGTGCTTTCGAGTTATTTTATCAAAAATGAGGTAATCAAAATTAGATGTTTTCAAGGGGAAAAACTTAGGAGACTCCCACCTTTGACTAAACACGGTGGTGGGATACCTAGCCTCCCACTACCAATAGCTCTCTTCAGCTTGATGCACATTTTAGAGGTAGATAGAGTTTGGGAAAAAAACGCCTCTAACTCGAAAAATTCCGAAATTGCCTTTGGGAAACGTCTTATTAGCAGTGGCGAAACAGCAAAAACCCATTTGCTCCCAAGACTATTTCCTGTTCGGAGAATTTTATGACTGAATCTTTGGCAAGAATTATTCGTTCTTCTGTTAAATCCCTCTGTTGTCTCATATTAGCATTTTCTTTTCTGATTGGCTTCACCAATAACGCTTGGGCTCTTGGTGGAATTGCGGGATCTACTTGGACTCTTGAAAGAGATTACTCGCGAGAGCAATCATTCCGAGAATCATCTCGAAATCCACTAGAGATAAGCTTTGGTCAAAATGATTTTTTACTAAAGGGCTGCCGTTCCTACGCGGGTACTTATACAGCAGATGTCGAATCTCAAGACGATTTTGAAATTACTGGCTCAATCCAGTTGAAGTCTATACGGGAGGTGGGAATGAGCTGTCCTCCTGGCGCAATCGAATCATCTATAGTTGATGTGCTGAAAACAGCTACTCGCTACTCGATCAGAAATTATAATTATAATACTTTATCTCTGTTCGGAAAAGGCAACATTTTCACTTTTATCAGCAGAACAAGACGCTCTAATTAGGTCAAGCTTATTGAAATCCATGCCCATCCTAACCTGATTATGTCAACCTAATTCAGATGTAGAGGGGAAAGCAATTTCCCCTCTGTTTTTATTTTCTAGCACTATGGGTAGCACTGTTTCTGATTAGAGGGGGATTAACAAGTAATTACCGGATATTTCCGGAAATATTTTTCTAGTTATGGTAGTATATTGACTAAATTGTCAAACAACAACCATGAAATATGCAACACCGAGGGAAGCGTCTCAAATCCTTCAAGTCTCAGAAAGAACACTGCGAAACTGGGATAGAGACGGAAAAATACGCACAATTAGAACTCCTGCGGGTCATCGACGGTACGATATCGATTCCCTTGTTAATCCAACCTCATGTGATACCAGAATCAGAATCCTTTACGCCAGAGTTAGCTCCTACAAACAAAAATCAGACCTATGAACGACAAGCGGATTACCTGCAATCCCTGTTCACAGACGGACTCATTATCAAAGACATCGGCTCCGGACTCAACTACAAACGCAAAGGATTACTTTCCCTTTTGGGACAAGTTCTGTCAGGAAACGTCAGAGAAGTTGTGTGGTCTGCCACAAAGACCGACTCCTTCGGTTCGGTTTTGACCTCATCGAATGGTTCTGTTAACAGCAAAATTGCCAACTCGTGGTTCTCAACCGAAGTGACTTATCTCCAGAACGAGAAATGGTTGAAGATATCCTTGCCATTGTCCACGTCTACCGCGAAGCGGAAGCAAGCTACAGTTGTCGATTGTACGGACTCAGGAAATACAAGTCTCTTATCAAAGAAGATTCGGATTTACCCAGAGACAGCCTTGGCTAAGACGTGGTTTCAATGGATATCCGCCGCCCGATGGTGCTTTAATCAAGCCCTGGCCATACTTAAGGCTGAAAAAATCGGTAAGTACGATTTAAGGAAAAAGGTGATGAGTTGCGCTCCGGCTTGGGTGGGCAAAACTCCTTACAATCCGCGCCAATTAGCCGTATTTCAAGCGCTTGAGGCACACCAAGCCGCAAAAAAAACTGGTGGCTATGCCAAGTTTAGGTCCGTGCGTAACCCGGTTAAGTCAATTCGGTTTCAAAAAGACAATTGGAAACAAGGGACTTTTTATCCGACCCAGACCAAAGGATTAAGTTTCATTTCCACAGAACCGATGGTTGAGACAATGGAGCATGAGCCTACCTTGGTACTCGACAGAGGGCGCTGGTTTATCTGTTATGCGGTAGATGAGCCCAAGCCAAGGCCGATAGAAAGCCAATTGGCAATTGCCCTTGACCCTGGAGTCAGAACGTTTCTAACTGGGTTTGATGGTCAATCAATTTGGGAGATCGGCAAGTCAGACATGGGGCGGATTTACCGATTGGCTTACCATCTCGATCGGCTCATGTCTCGGATTGGTAAGGCCAAAGGACATCAATTTAAACGCTTACGGTATCGGTTGCGTAAAGCGGCCCAAAAAATCAGAATCAAAATCCGTAACTTGGTTGATGAATTACACAAAAAGGCAGCTAACTATATCAGCACCAAGTATAAAGTAATATTTTTGCCCAAGTTTGAAGTTAAATCTATGGTCAAGCGAGGGAAACGACGCTTGACGACGAAAACGGCACGCGCAATGGTGACTTATGCTCATTACCGTTTTAAGACTTTGTTGAAGCATCAAGCAGCTAAGTATGGCTGTGTTGTAGTAGACGTAACGGAAGAGTACACCAGCAAAACCTGTTCAA
>JBEDKD010000096.1:0-14808 GCA_041172365.1 Cyanobacteriota bacterium
ATCGCCAGGGTAGTTAAGTCGTGGGGTGGGGGCGGGTTTTTATAATTTGTCTTTGGGGCTCAAAGATGAGGGTGAACCCGCCCCTACAAAATCTGTCCTAATAGCCTTGGCAGTTGCTATAGTTAGCCAATTTACCTTTATTCCAGAGAGCGCGATCGTGATCCCTGGATATTTTCATATTTATTGAGATTTTTGTAGCAAAAGTGACAGATTTTTAACTGGAATAAAATTATGCAACGCGAGGAAATGAAGGTATCAGGTTGTGATCTCTGTGGAAGGGAGAAGACACCGGGCTTCCATGAGAAACCCGGTGTCTTCTCATTTCCACCCCAAAACCGTGTCAATTTTGTAAGTGGCTACTGTGGAGTAGGTGAGAGGAGAAACCCGCGATCGTCTGTAACCATTGATATACATAAGGTTTGAGAATTATTTACCCAAAGATCATCATCAGCATTTCTCACCATTGTCAGAAAGTGACACTCCCCTGTTTCTATCGTTTGATCAAGGGTTTTATATTCAATAACAACAGAAAGGCAAAGGAAAAACACAAATTAAACCTTCTACCTTCTACTACAAATCAACCTTTACTTTTACGGGATAAAACATCATGAATTTCAAAACTTTAGCCGCGACTACCGCCATTTTAGCTTCTCTGAGCTTTACCGCTCCTAGTTATGCACAAACTACATCTAAATCAGAATCATCTTCTCAACCTTCCCAATGTACTATCACAAATTCAATGAATCCAGATTGCTTTGAGCACAATATGGAGTATCTCAAAAAGCTTTTACAAGAATTAGGCCTTACTGGTGCTTCACTCTGGGGTGCGTTTAGTTATTATAAGAAACAACAATGGAATAAACATCAATTTACATCTAAGGAATTTAAAGATTTTGAAACACAACTTTTTACCAAAAATAGCTGGCGAATGTTAGATTCCGTCGAGCGAAAAATAGAAGGAAATTCCACTTGGACTGGTCCGATCGACGATAAAACATTAATAATAGCTTTATCTATTCCTAAAAAAGGGGAAAAAACAGAAATTCACCCCGATTCTCTTTATGCCAAAATCAGAGATAACTTTGATATGTTTTTGATGGGTTTACAACGCTTTGAAGCGATGATACAATATGGTGTGATCGAGGCAAAAAGTCTCGAAAATTACTTAAAGCCTTGGATTGATTTTATGAAGGACTTAAAGAATGACTCTGATCCTGATCGTAAAAAAGTTTTTTACACCTTGACTAAGTATATCGCACACTATAAATATAATGGGGTTCAGGCTCTCTTTTCTCGTTATGGAGTGGATATTAGTTATCCTCCTAAAGAAGAGAAAGAAATAGAAATTACAGAGTCTTTAGCATCTCTCCGTACTCCTCGCAAATTGTCCCCCTCAACTGAAGCTGGTTTTTTCAAACTTTCTCCCATTGAGATTAAACGCTTCACCAAAACTTTTGGGAAATTGACTCGCGATCATTTTCGTTAGACTTGGGTAATTGGATTGCCGACTCAAGTTGAAGGTTAACGGAAAAGTGAACCCTAGGCTATACACTTACTGCTCGACTTTTAGCATTTTTCATGCTAGTTTTTAGTAAAAGATTTTATTTTCTGTTATGACTTTACCTCGCGTCTTTGTTACTCGTCAAATTCCTGATATCGGTTTAGAACTTTTACACCCCCATGCCCAAGTAGAAGTTTGGCCAAATTCTCAACCCCCTTCCTCGGATATTTTACTTGAAAAAATACCTCATCTTGAGGGGTTACTTTGTTTATTAACCGATCCCATTAATCAAACCTTAATTAATGCCGGAACTTCCTTAAAGGTGATTAGTCAAATGGCCGTCGGTTATGATAATATTGATGTTACAGCCGCTACCCGCAAAAATATTCCCGTCGGTAATACTCCGGGGGTTTTAACTGATGCTACCGCGGATTTAACTTGGGCATTATTAATGGGAGCGGCTAGACGTATTGTTGAAGCCGAAAAGTTTGTTCATGCAGGGCAGTGGACAACTTGGGAACCGATGTTATTATTAGGTGCTGATGTCGCGGGATCGACATTAGGAATTGTCGGTTTAGGGCGTATTGGTGAAGCGGTTGCCCGTCGTGCCAGAGGCTTTAATATGAGAATTATTTACTCTAGTCGTCAACGTAAAAGTCCTCAATTAGAGGAATCTTTGGGGCTTGAATATGTGGACTTTGAAACCCTTTTACAAGAATCTGATTTTGTTACGATTCATACGGCTTTATCCGCCGAAACCCATCATTTATTTTCCGATCGCGCTTTTTCCCTAATGAAGAAAACAGCAATTTTAATTAATACGGCACGGGGTTCAATCGTGAATCAGGACGCGTTATATCAAGCATTAAAAAAAGGGGAAATCGCGGCCGCGGCATTAGATGTTACAGAGCCGGAACCTATTCCCCTTGATAATCCTTTATTAAGTTTACCCAACTGTTTAATCCTTCCTCACATTGGCAGTGCTAGTTATAAAACACGAGCATTAATGGCAAAAATGGCCGCGGAAAACCTTATTGCCGGACTCTTAGAGCAAAAATTACCCCATTGTGTCAATCCCGAAGTTTATCAACATAAATTGACATAAAATCTGCCAATTCTTCTAAGAATTTTCCTTGGGCTTCATCACTTAAAAATGAAGCCTTAAAGGAATTTTTTGCCAGTTGATAAACATCTTGATGATTCAACAATAAAGCCGAAGCTACTGCCCGATAATTATCCGCGATATAACCGCCAAAATAAGCCGGATCATCGGAATTTACGGTGACACATAACCCCAAATTCAACATTATTTTCAAATTATGTTTTTCCATTGTCGGAAATACTTTTAATTTGACATTAGAGAGAGGACAAACCGTTAAAGGTACTTGTGTTTTCCCTAATTCTACTACTAATTTGGGATCTTCCGTACAGCGAACTCCGTGATCAATCCGAGAAACTTTTAACAGGTTTAAAGCTTCCCAAATATAACCCGTTGGTCCCTCTTCTCCGGCATGGGCAACGGTGACAAATCCCGCTTTTCTTGCTTCGTTAAAGACTTCGACAAATTTACTAGGAGGATGGCCAACTTCCGAAGAGTCTAAACCCACTGCGATAATCCAATCTTTAAAGGGAATTGCTTTTCGTAATATCTCCATTGCATCCAAGGCCGTTTTATGGCGTAAGAAACATAAAATTAGATGGGAAGAAATCCCTAATTCTTGTTTCCCGTCTTCTAACGCGTTATGGATACCTTTAATTACTGTTTCAAAAGAAATACCGCGATCGCAATGAGTTTGCGGATCAAAAAATATCTCCGTATGTCGAATATTATCGGTTTTGGCTCGTTGTAAATAAGCCCAAGTCAAATCATAAAAATCTTGTTCCGTCACCAGCACACTCGCCCCCGCGTAATAAATATTTAAGAAAGATTGGAGATTCTCAAATTTATAAGCTTGACGAGTGCCTTCTACAGAGGGAAAGGGTAAAGAAATCCCATTACGATGAGCTAACTCAAACATCATTTCCGGCTCCAGGGAACCTTCGATGTGGATATGCAATTCAGCCTTGGGAATTTCTTGAATAAATCTGTCCATAAAACCCCCTTTAGGTTTTTCTTACTTATATTATACTCTATCTTGAGAAACCGGGTTTCTCCCCCAGAGATTTTATACTAAGGATGATCACGCCAAAGAAACCCGGTTTCTATCACAGAGACTTGACTCCTAACAGGTTTATCGGGTAAAAGAAACCGGGTTTCTATCACAGAGACTTGACTCCTAAGAGGTTTGTCGCCAGAAACCCGGTTTCTTCCACAGAGATTTGACTCTAAGGAATTTATCGCGCAAAAGAAACCGGGTTTCTATCACACAGACTTGACTCTTAACAGGTTTATCGGGTAAAAGAAACCGGGTTTCTATCACACAGACTTGACTCCTAACAGGTTTATCGCGCAAAAGAAACCCGGTTTCTCCCACAGAGATTTGACACTAAGGAATTTATCGCGCAAAAGAAACCGGGTTGGGTGCATCTCAGTTTTGAAGAGGGCGAAGGGCGAAGCATTCCGGTATATAGGTTATTAGTTGTAATTTGATATTTACTGCCGGAATGCTTCGCCCCTACAAAATCGGGATGCTCCCAAGAAACCCGGTTTCTCTGGTTATGTTAAAATCCATAGAGAAACGTGACTTTTGGAAAAGGGCTTAATCAATGGATCATGGGACACTTATCGAACAGGCTGCTCATTCTATCATAGCAAATTCAGGAACTAAACCGCCAGCCCCAGAAATTGTTACGGCACTTCTACAATCGGAAAAAACCGCGAAACAAAATAAAGTTAATTATCAATTTAATCAATTTCTGGGTAAGTGGCGACTTTGCTTTATTACGGGAACGAAAAAGACTCGTCAACGGGCGGGTATTATTATGGGGGCGGGTCGTTATTTGCCCCCTTTTGTCAAAATTAATCTTTCTTATTCTCAGGAATCTCTCACCCCTGATACCCCTGAAAATGAAGGGGGAAAAATGGAAAATTCGGTGCAAGTCGGGTTAATGAAAATGAAAGTTTATGGTCCGGCTAAGTTTCTGCCTAAGAAAAATATACTCGCGTTTGATTTTACCCGCATGACGATTGAAGTATTAGGGGTGAAAGTTTATCAAGGCTTTATTCGGGGTGGCGAAAAAAGTGAACGCAATTTTTATCAAAAGAGAGTGGCAAATCAAGCTTTTTTTGCTTATTTTTTCGTCAATAATTCTGCGATCGCGGCCAGGGGACGTGGTGGTGGTTTAGCCCTTTGGGGACGTGATTCTTCATAATCTTTTTTGTAGGTTGGGTTTGACTTTGTAGGTTGGGTTAATTCTTGGGCTCAGACTATTAACTAAAAGGTTGAGTTAACCCAACCTACGACTAAAAGGTTGGGTTAATTTTGGGGCTCAGACGATTAACTCAAGGGTTAAGTTAACCAAACCTACGACATTTCCTTCAATAACATTTTTACTATGATAATCGTTGCTTATTCTTATTTCGATGCTCTCCTCGACTCGACTTCTGAAGATATTAATTGGGGTAGAGAAGTCGATCGCGTTTATCAAGATATTAACGGCCGTCAACAATTCCAACAACTTTTACAGGATTGTCAAAACCAGAAAACCGTCAATTATTTATTAATTCGTCGCTTAGATGAATTAGGAAAAACCTTAGCAGAAGTCTGCGATCGCGTTACCGAATTAGAATCCCTAGGAATAGAATTAATTATTGAAGGGGAAAAAACCGAGATTAACCTAACACCAACCCCCCAAAAAGAATTGGTGAAATTATTAGGACAATTACAACGTCAACAACAAAGTCGAAACATTCGCAAAGGCTACGCGCGTAACCGTTTGAAAACATTACCTCCCCCCGGAAAAGCACCCTATGGATATAAACGAGGGAAAGAGCGTTATATCTTAGATCGCATAGCCGCGCCCGTTGTCAAAGACTTTTTCGATCGCTTTTTAATTTATGGCTCCTTGCGAGGCGCGGTGCGATATTTAGCTCAAAAATATGGGAAAAAAATATCTGTTACCACGGGACGACGTTGGTTAACAAATCCCGTTTATCGAGGAGATTTAGAATATCAAAATGGGGAAGTTATTTCTAATACTCATGTCGCGATTATTTCCAGAGAAGAATCCGCACAAATTGACCGTTTATTACGTCGAAATAAGCGAATTCCACCCCGCAGCGCGAGCGCTCCTCGTTCCCTCGCGGGTTTAGTTTTTTGTCGTCAATGTAACTCTCCTATGACTGTGGCTAAAGTTACCACTTATCGTAAAGATAAAGAATATCTTTATCTGCGTCCGATTAATTGTAGTCAACAACCTAAATGTAAGTCTTTTTCCTATGAAGAAGTTTTAGAGAAAACGATTTCCGGTATTTGTCAAGATTTACCTAGCGCGATCGCGGGGTTACAAATGCCCGATATGGATCGGATTAAAGCAGCTATTAAAGGCGCGATCGCGACGAAACAATTAATTTTAGAACAAATCCCCTCTTTGACAGGAAATGGTATCTTAGATCGAGAAACCGCGGAATTACGGAGTTATAACCTACGCACAGAAATTTCCCAATTACAAAATCAACTTTCCCAACTTCCCCCCGTCAATTTACTCGCGACAGCCCAAGCCGTTTCCCTTCCCCAATTTTGGTTCGATTTATCCGAGTCGGAACGCCGTTTTTATTTTCGGGAATTTATCCGTAAAGTCGATATTATTCGTGAGGATAATACTTGGAAAATTCAACTTAATTTTATCTTTGATTTTTATCAACAATTAATGGGTAAATGAAACAAATCATTATTTTTTTCTGAAATAATGATTAGGATTTACTAAAACAGTTTTTTCCTTAAGTAAAATACGTCCATGCTCCCCAATTTGTCCCAACGTAACCCGGTGAGTATAAAATTTCTGATAAGACATGATGACAGAGACGAGAAATTTAAACTTCATCAATTGTGTCACGGCATTTTCCAGAAGGATTTAGACAAGAGAGATTCCACTGGGTACGCGATCGAGCATTGTTTTGACAAAGACATACATTTTTGTTATAATCCCCATCGGGAATCAGGTATTAATCAACCCTATAAATCACACCCTTAAACGAAAACCCGTTTCCCAGACATATTCAACTTATCATGTCAGGGTTTTTCCTGATTAGAGTCATATTGGCCTATTTGTCATCGTGACTCAGTTACCCCAAGTCAACAAAAAACAAAAGTACCTATTTCTCAAACCTTTTTCTCAGCCAAATTCATCCCATAAAAATAATGACTAAAACCAATTTTATCAAATCAATTATATTATTTAATCTGGCATAAAAAACTTTACTTATAGAGAGATAAATCTCAACAATTTGTTCAAAATAAAAAGCAAATAAATTTTGCATGGATTAACAGATTGATGAGTTTTTTGAACAGGTATATCAGGAATTTAACGCGATCTAAAATTAGTCTAAAACACCAGCCTAAAAATAATCCTCGATCGCGTTTATGAGTTTAGAGATAGCAATTAATTGCAGCTCTATTGCCAACTCAATAGACATCCATGAGCCTGAACTTGTCACCCTTATACTCTCTAGCCGGAAACCTCATTTCTGGAAACGTATAATATTCATATCCCCTTGAGTCACCCTAGTGAAGAGATAACCCAAAATGCTCAAAATTGAAGGCTACCAAATTCTCACTCAAATTTACGAAAGTGTCAACTCCGTTATTTATCAGGGCATTCAACAGCAGAATAACCAAGCGGTTATTCTCAAAACCCTCAAACACGATTATCCCACCCCCCAAGAATTCAGACGCTACAAACAGGAATACCAAATCCTTTGCCAATTCAACATCCCAGGAATTATTAAAGCCGTTAGCTACCAAGAATTTCCGAGAGCATTCGTGATTATTTTTGAAGATTTCGGCGGAAAATCTTTGAAAGTCTTGTCAGAGGATTCACCTGCCATTCTTCCCGATATAAAAATCCCTAATTTTCTCAACATTGCCATCCAAATAGCAGAAATTTTAGGACAAATTCACAGCCAAAATATCATCCACAAAGATATCAACCCCAGCAATATAATATTCAATCCAAACACCGGTAAAATCCAAATCATTGACTTTGGAATTTCGAGCCAATTAAGTCGCGAAAATCCCACTCTCAAAAACCCTAATGTTTTAGAAGGAACATTAGCCTATATTTCCCCAGAACAAACCGGGAGAATGAATCGCGCCCTTGATTATCGCACCGATTTTTACTCTCTTGGAGTCACCTTTTACGAACTTCTCACAGGCAAATTGCCCTTTGAAACCGATGATACTTTGGAGTTAGTGCATTGTCATATCGCCAAACAACCCATTCCTCCAAAGGAAGTGAAAAGTGACAAAATTCCCCCAGTGATTTCTGACATTGTGATGAAATTGATGGCAAAAACAGGGGAAGAAAGATATCAAAGTGCCTGGGGACTCCAAGCCGATTTAGAAGAATGCTTTGCCCAATGGGAAACAACTGGAAAAATCGAAGCTTTCCCTCTTGCCACCCAAGATATTTCCGATAAGTTTCAAATTTCCCAAAAACTCTACGGGCGAGAGGGAGAAGTTGAAACTTTACTAGCAGCATTTGAGAGAGTAGCAGGAGATGGAGCCTCCCCCTTTTTTCCCACAGGTGGGCAGGGGATCTCCCAAGGAGGGAGTGTCGAAATGATGCTCGTCGCCGGTTATTCTGGCATTGGCAAATCGGCACTGGTACAAGAACTTTATAAACCCATTACCCAAGCACGCGGCTATTTTATCTCTGGTAAATTTGACCTGTTTCAACGCAATATTCCCTACTCCGCGGTGGTTTCTGCCTTCCAAGAATTAGTGCGACAACTGTTGACTGAAACCGAAACACAACTCAATCTTTGGCGAGAAAAAATTCTCAGCGCGATCGGAGTTAATGGACAAATTATTATTGATGTTATTCCCGAAGTTGAACTGATTATTGGCAAGCAACCAACAGTTCCACAGTTAGGAGGAACTGAGGCACAAAACCGCTTTAATTTAGTCTTTGGTAACTTCATTCGAGCCTTTTGTTCTCCCGAACATCCCCTAGTTATATTCCTTGATGATTTGCAGTGGGCTGATGCGGCTACCCTCAAATTAATCCAACTGATAATGACAGATGCAGATACACAATATTTGTTTTTAATTGGCGCCTATCGCGATAACGAAGTCAGTCCCACTCATCCATTAATGATGAGCATTGAAGAAATTAAAAAGGATAATTTAGCAACATCATCTCTACAAAATCAGGAAATTGAGCCACTTCCCTTTACTAAAATTAACCAGATTAACTTAACCCCTTTGGCTGTAGAAGATATTAGTCAACTTATCGCGGATACTTTGTACAGCACAACAGAATCGGTCAAACCTTTAGCAGAAATGGTGATGACAAAAACACGAGGCAATCCTTTTTTTGTCAATGAGTTCTTGAAAACATTGTATGCCGAAGGATTGCTGAAATTTATACCCCCTCAAGTTTTTTTAATTGGGGGAGAAAACCAAGGAGAAAACCGAGGATTTTGGCAATGGGAGCTTTCCCAGATAGAAGCTTTAGGAATTACCGATAATGTGGTAGAATTAATGATTGGCAAACTGAAAAAATTGCCAGAATCCACACAAAAAGTTTTACAATTAGCCGCGTGTATCGGGTCAGAATTTGACTTAAATACTCTCACGGTTGTCTGCGAAAAAAACACAACCGAGGTCTATGAGGCGCTCCTAGAGGCACTTCATTCTGGCTTGATTTTATCACGTTCTGAATTAGACGAACAACTGCTTATTCAAGATTATCAATTTAGACATGATCGCATCCAACAAGCCGCATATACTTTGATTGATGATAACAAGAAAAAAGTCATTCACTTACAAATAGGTCGCATCCTGTTGCAAAATACTTCTCAAGAGGCGCGATCGGAGAAAATCTTTGGGATTGTAGATCATCTCAATATGGGTCGAGAACTGATGAGGGATGATGTCGAACGAGAACACCTCGCTCAATTAAATCTCTTAGCAGGTTCCAAAGCCACTTCAGCAACAGCTTATGCAGCAGCCGTCAATTATTTACAAGTAGCAATAAAACTATTAGCAGAAGATAGTTGGCAGACTCAGTATGAGCTTACCCTTGATATTTACTCGCGTGCAGTAGAGGCGGTTTATCTTAATGGCGATCGCGAACAAATGGAACAATTAGCAGAAATCGTCTTGCAACAAGCCAATACAGTCCTCGATAAAATGAAAGTGTATCAAATTAAGATTCAATCCTTTATCCCCCAGAGCAAATTTTTAGACGCGGTAAATACAGCACTTTCTGTACTAGAACTTTTAGGGCTAAGTTTTCCTTCATCCCCTACTCCGGCAGATATTCAACAAGGGTTAGAGGAAACATTATCGAATTTAGCAGATAAGCAGATTCAAGATTTAATTGACTTACCTGAAATGAATGATCCCCATAAATTAGCTGCAATGGCGATCGCCAGTAGTATCTTTTCTGCCGCCTATATCACGGCTCCCAGTCTCTTACCCTTACTTGTCTTTAAACAAGTCAATTTATCCCTCCAATACGGCAATACTCCTCTCTCCGCGGTTGCCTATGTCTATTTGGGATTACTACTTTGTGGAATATTCGGAGATATTGAGAGAGGCTATCAATTTGGTCAACTGGCATTAAAGGTTTTGGATCGCTTTCAGGCTCAAGAACATCTTGCTAAAGTTCTGGTAGTTTTTAATGCGACTATTAGAATTTGGAAAGAACCTATTAACTCATCAGTGCCGCATTTTCAGAGGGCTTATCAAAGTGGCTTAGAAGTTGGAGATTTTGAGTATGCAGCCAATTGTAGTTACCTAACAGCTTTACATTCTATGTTTAGTGGGAAAAACCTCGAAGAGTTAGAACCCAAAATTGCCGCCTATAGTGAGTCCTTAGTTAAACTTAAGCAACAAACTCACCTCCATTATGGTAAAATTTACCATCAGTCAATATTAAATTTATTAGGGCAAAGCGAACAGCCCTATATTTTAATGGGTGAAGTCTATAACGCCGAGGTGATGCTTCCTGTTCATATCAAAGCCAACGATCGCTACGCGGTTTTTTGTGTTGCCGTTAATAAATTACATCTATCCTATCTTTTTCAAGAGTATGATTTTGCTTTACAAAATGCCGTAATTGCAGAACAATATTTAGATGGAGCCACGTCAACATTACTATTCCATCTTTTCTATTTTTACGATTCTTTAACTCGTTTGGCTCTTTATCCTTTGGCTGGGATTCAAGAGCAACAGAATATATTAAAAAAAGTCGCGGCTAATCAGGATAAAATGAAAAAGTGGGCGCACCATGCTCCCATGAATTATTTGCATAAATATTGTCTAGTTGCCGCCGAAGAATGCCGAATTGCCGGCAAGAATTATGAAGCGATCGAGAATTACGATCGCGCTATTGAATTAGCATCCAAAGAGGGTTTCATCCACGATGAAGCACTAGGGAACGAACTCGCGGCAAAATTTTATCTAGGGAAAGGCAAAGAAAAATTTGCTCTGATTCATCTCCAAGAAGCCTACTATTGCTATCGTCGCTGGGGAGCGACAGCCAAAGTTAAAGATTTAGAAAAAAGATACCCACAATTAGCAACAATGGCAGCCCCAAGAACTAACCTCACAACCACAAAGACGACAAGCACAAGAGTTACAACCAACAGAAATTCTGGAGAATTGCTAGATTTAGCAACTGTCATCAAAGCGTCTCAAACAATTGGTAGTGAAATTTTTCTCGAACAATTACTGCAAAAATTGATGAAAATTCTCATCGAAAATGCAGGAGCGCAAAGAGGGTTCTTGCTGTTAGAAAAACAGGGTAAACTGTTCCTAGAAGCAGAAGGGGCTATAGATTCAGAAAAAGTTACTGTTTTGCAGTCAATTTCCATTGATAACGGCTTACCATTATCTCTTATTAATTATGTTGCCCGCACTTATGAAAGTGTTGTTTTAAATAATGCCACTGTAGAAGAAAATTTTACTAAAGATCCATACATTCAACAACAGCAACCTAAATCAATACTCTGCTTTCCTCTCATTAATCAAGGGAAACTAATTAGCATTTTATACTTAGAAAATAATCTGACCACAGGAGCCTTTACTCCTGAGCGATTAGAAATCCTAAAAATTCTTTCTTCCCAAGCAGCCATTTCCATAGAAAATGCTCGCCTCTATCAAAACTTAGAAGATAAAGTGGAAGAGCGCACGGCTCAATTAGCTGAAGCTAATCAAGAAATTATCACTCTCAATGAACTCCTGAAAAAAGATAATCTGCGAATGGGTGCGGAACTGGATATTGTCAAACAATTGCAACAAATGGTGTTACCTAAACCGTCGGAATTAGAGGCCATTGAAGGCTTAGAAATTGCGGGCTTTATGGAGCCTGCGGACGAAGTGGGCGGCGATTACTACGATGTATTGAAAATGAATGAACGAGTAAAAATTGGCATAGGGGATGTGACGGGACATGGTTTAGAAAGTGGTGTTTTAATGATTATGGCACAAACGGCTGTAAGGACGCTGGAAAAAATGAAAGAAACCGATCCCGTAAAATTCTTGGATGTGGTTAACCAGACTCTTTATGATAATCTTCAACGGATGAACTCCGGTAAAAATATGAGTCTAGCTATCTTAGATTATGCTAAAGGTGTTGTGACATTAAGTGGACAACATGAGGAAATGATTGTGGTGCGAGCTGATGGAAAACTGGAGTGCATAGATACTATAGAGTTAGGGTTTCCCATTGGCTTAGAAGCCCAGATCGGTGATTTTATTGCCCAAGAAGAAGTGCGGTTAAATTCCGGGGATGTGGTGGTGCTTTATACCGATGGAATTACGGAAGCGGAAAATATTAATAAGGCTTTTTACGGATTAGAAAGATTGTGCAAAATTGTGGTAAAAAATCGTCAGAAGTCGGCAGAAGATATTAAAGAAATTGTGATTGCGGATGTCCGGCAACATATTGGCTCTCAGAAGGTTTTTGATGATATTACTTTGGTGGTTTTGAAGCAGAAATAAAGATGCGCGATCGCCTCTCATCGTGAGGTATAATATCCAATCATGTTTAGCACCCTACTCAATGGTATCAAAATGCTTAAGATTGATGGCTACGAGATTCTCACTCAAATCTACGACAGTACCAACTCCAATGTTTATCGAGGCATCAGACAAGAGGATAACCAACCGGTTATTCTCAAAGTCCTCAAAGAAGACTATCCCACACCATCGGAACTTACTCGCTATAAACAAGAATACGAAATCACCCACAATTTGAATCTCGATGGGGTGATTAAAGCTTATGAATTAAAACCCTATCAGATGACTCTGTGCATTATTCTTGAGGATTTGGGCGCGTCATCTTTAAAAGATTTGATGAATGAGCGTAGGGAAGCAGGATTGGGAGCATTGCCCCTAGAGGAATTTCTCAGCATTGCCATGAAAACTACCGAGATTTTAAGCAGTATTCACGCCGAAAATATTGTCCACAAAGATATTAACCCTGCCAATATTATCTTAAACCCAGAAACAGGGGAACTCAAAATTATTGACTTTGGTATTTCTACTGTCTTAACCCGTGAAAATCCCACCCTGAAAAATCCCAATGTTTTAGAAGGAACTTTAGATTATATTTCACCAGAGCAAACGGGAAGAATGAATCGTTCCCTCGATTACCGCAGCGACTTTTACTCCCTCGGTGTCACTTTCTATGAGTTACTGACAGGAAAACTCCCTTTTCAAAGCAATGATGCACTAGAGTTAGTGCATTGTCATATCGCGAAAGTGCCCGTCCCCCCCCATGAAGTTAATCCAGAAATACCTAAAGCCGTCTCAGAAATCGTGATGAAACTGATGGCAAAAACCGCCGAGGAACGATATCAAAGTGCTTTGGGGATTAGAAATGATTTAGGACAATGTTGGCATCAGTTACAAACCACAGGAAATATATCAGATTTCCCCTTGGGGACTCAAGATATTTCCGAGCATTTTCACATTCCCCAAAAACTCTATGGAAGAGAGGCCGAAGTAGAAGCACTATTAACAGCATTTGAACGAGTAGTTAACCCCACAGAATCCCCCCTCAAGGGGGAACAAGGGGGGGTTGAAATGATGCTAGTCGCTGGTTATTCTGGCATTGGCAAATCATCCCTAGTCGCTGAAATTCACAAACCCAATACCCGACTCCGGGGCTATTTCACTGAGGGCAAATTTGACCAATTTCAAAAGAGTATTCCTTACTCGGCTGTCGTTAATGCCTTTAAGGGATTAGTGCGACAATTATTAACAGAAAGTGAAGCCCAACTAGAACAATGGCGAGCTAAACTTAACAGTGCTTTTGGGATAAATGGTCAAGTAATTATTGATGTAATTCCCGAAGTAGAACTGATTGTCGGTACACAGCCACCCGTGCCAGAATTAGGGGCAAACGAGTCACAAAATCGCTTTAATATTGTCTTTGGTAACTTTATCCGAGCCTTCTGCACAAAAGAGCATCCCTTAGTGATATTTCTCGATGATTTGCAGTGGGCAGACTCCGCGACACTGAAGTTAATTGAACTGATGATGACAGATACCGATATGCAATATCTGTTTTTAATTGGAGCCTATCGGGATAATGAAGTCAGTGCCACTCATCCCTTGATCATGACTCTTGATGGATTGCTCAAAGTCGGAGCCACAATTAATTATATTACCTTAGTACCTTTAGCACTAGAAAATATTAGCCAAATTCTGGTAGACACATTATATTGTGACACGGATTCGGTCAAATCCTTAGCAGAATTATTAATGAAAAAAACGGGGGGAAATCCCTTCTTTGTTAATCAATTCCTGAAAACCCTGCACGCCGAAAATTTGATTAAATTTGATTTAAAGCAGCAGATATGGCAGTGGAATATTACCCAAATTGAGGCACAAAATATTACGGATAATGTGGTAGAGCTGATGATCGGCAAGTTAAAGAAACTGCCGGAACTTACTCAGGATGTTTTACGTTTAGCCTCTTGTATTGGGGCTTCTTTTTCTTTAAGCACTCTAGCTATTGTTAGTGAAAAAACCAAAGAGGTGATTTTTTCGGACTTAGTGGTTGCCGTGCAGAATGGATTCATCTTGCCCACATCAGAGTTAGATGAAAACCTCTTAATTCAAGATTATAAATTTCTCCATGATCGAGTACAACAAGCCGCGTATACTTTGATTGCCGACTCAGATAAAAAA
>JBEDKD010000097.1:0-6138 GCA_041172365.1 Cyanobacteriota bacterium
TCTTCCTTCTTCCTTCTTCCTTCTTCCTTGTTTGTTCAATTAAAGAACATCGGCAAAGGCGGGGCGGAGACGGCGATAGACTAATAAACCAATGGTGAAGATAATAGATGATAAAAGGAGCGCGATCGACCATTCTCCCCAATGTTTAATTTCACCAATAAGGACGATTTCTCGATGCACTTCCGCGATCGCGGCTAGAGGATTTAACCACATAATCCAAGGGCGCCAATCTTCGGGAATAACTTTAAGAGGATAAACAATAGGAGTCATATAAAACCAAAGATTAAGAATTACTCCTAAACTTTGGGGAATATCACGGAGAAAAACTGTTAAACCCGCGGTTAAATAGGCAAAACCAGAAGTAATCAAAAGTTGAGGGAGCCAAACAATAGGAAGTAACCAAAACGCGGTATGGAAACTGGGAGAAGATAAACCAAGAATCACGATTAATACGACTAAACCAAAGGTACTTTCCACAAAGATCGATAAAACGGGAACTAGGGGTAATAATCCCAGGGGAAAAACGACTTTCTTAACTAAATTTGGGCTATTCATCACAGAAACCGCGCCTTTGATGATTCCCCCTGTAAAGGATGTCCAAGGAATTAAACCCGCGAAGAGCCACATCCCAAAGGTGACACTGCTATCTGGAAAGCCTTTCACGTCTAACTTGACTTTGAGAATGACGGAAAAGACGTAAGTATAAATTAGTAATTGTGATAACTGATTTAGTAATGGCCAAAAGTTACCTAAGATGGAGCCTTTGTATTGGGCTTCTAAGTCCCGTTGTACTAAGGTACATAATAAACTGATTTGGGCCCACCGGGGATCGTCTTTCGAAAACCAACGACTGATCCAGCCCCCCTTCAGGAGGGGCCCCTTGCTTGATTTTAACAATTTAACTGTCCTCGCTCACACCTACACACCTAATATTGGGAGTCTCGGTGCCGTTTCTTGTCTCACTTTGGGTGATGACTTAGAGTGTCGGCCTTGTCCCAATCTCTTTTATCATGACTTACGCTGTCCCAGTATGCAAGGGCAGAAACCGGGTTTCTCGTTTGAGACTGATCGAAAAAACTTGAATTGTCCTTGAGAAACCCGGTGAGAGTGTAACTGTTTTAGGGAGAAAACTCGAATCCTTGGAGCTAAATTAATCCCAATGCAAAACTTGTGCGACTTGCTGCATTAATGTCATCGGATTGAAGGGTTTGGCTAAAGTTCCGGCAATTTTTAATTGAGAAAAACGATCGCGATCGTTGGGCTGAACCTTCGCGGTAAGTAAAACGACAGGTAAATAATTTGTCCCCGAATTTTCTTGTAATTTTTCAAAAGTTTGAATACCATCCATTTCTGGCATAGAAACATCAAGAAGCACCGCGTCAAAGAGTTGATTTTTTGCTAAGAGAACACCGGCTTTCCCTGAATTAGCCGTCTGAACTTCCCATCCGGCTAAATCCTCTAAACAACATTTCACTACCTCTAAAATAGATTCTTCATCATCTATTACCAAAATTTTTCTTATCATAAAAATCTCCAACTTGTCAGATCAAAAATGTCATTTTTGGCTAAGAAAAAATTTAAAACCTCGGTGGCTGTACCAAAAATCGTCATGGCATCTCAGATTATAACTTCAGAGGTTTTTGGTGGCCCCTGTATTACCTTAAGATTGCGGTGGTAAGGGTAAGGTAAAAAAGAAAGTGCTACCTTTGCCAACCAAACTTTCAACCCAAATCTGCCCCCCATGTTGCGAAACAATACTCCGACAAATTGCTAACCCTAATCCTGTACCTCCTTTCTGACGAGAATCTGACGCGTCTACCTGTTGAAATTGTCCAAAAATCAGATCCAGTTGCTCGGTGGGAATACCACGGCCTTGATCTTTCACTTGAAATAAAATACAAGGGACGGGTTTAATGAAATTTACTCTCTCTTGATGTTCACCAGTTGTTAAATTTTCAGTATCAATTAACTCAGCATTTAACTCAATGGTGCTATGGGGAGGAGAAAATTTAATCGCGTTACTTAACAAATTTGTTAAGGTTTGAATCATGGCATCACTGTCGGCAAAAACTGTGAGGGAAACGGGATTAATCGCAAGAGTAACTTGATTTTCTTCTGCCATTGCTCCCATCGCGTCCACGGATTGACTCATTAGCGTTGTGACATCACAACACTGAGGTATTAAATGGACTTTCCCTGATTCTAACCTTTCTAAATCTAAAATGTCACTAACCAAACGTACTAAACGCTCCGTATCCGTGGAGGCAATTTGTAACATTCGTTTAGCTTTATCGGGTTTATTGTCATAAATACCGCTGGCTAATAACCCCAATGAGCCACGAATGGATGTGAGAGGAGTTCGCAATTCATGGCTGACAATTGAGATAAATTCTTGTTTCATTTGCTCGATCACCCGACGCTCTGTAATATCTTCCATTGTGCCGACATAGCCTATTAATTCTCCTTGATCTGTGGTAACGGGAGCGGTACGGACTTCACAAAAGCGAATGGCTTTATCTTTACGAATATAACGTATTACCTTAAAAAAATCTTCCTGATGTTGGCTCACTGTCTCAAACCATTTATTTAATATTGATTCGCGATCTTCAGGGTGAATAAAGGAGAGCCAACCCGTTCCTAATGCCTCCTCAAAACTATAATGAACGATCTTGAGAAAACGAGGATTTGTATAAATACATAGTCCTTCACGATCCATTAAAATAATACCTATCGGGGAACATTCACTTAAAGAACGAAATTTGGCTTCACTTTGCCCTAAGGCTAATTCTGTACGTTTACGATCGCTAATATCCACTGCCGCCCCTGTAATACCAATAATTTCACCATTGGAATCGCGTAAAGGTTCTAAGGTAAAATCATAATAATTCAATTGCTCTTCATTAGTAATAGCAACTTCTTCCCGAGAACCCTGTCCTGTATCTAACACTAATTTCTTAATTTTTGTTAAGTGTTCAGCTTCGTTTTGACGTTCGATTAAATCGCGATCGAGTTTCCCTAACATTTCTTGAATATGATAATTGCGAAGGGAATGATAAACCCATGTATAACGCAATTCTCGATCTTGATTAAAGACAACAAGGGGAGCACTTTGTAAGGCAATCCGAAAACGCTCTTCACTTTGACGTAACGCGGTTTCTACTAAGACGCGATCGCTAATATCAATTGATACCTCAATAATCCCAATTAACTCTTCCTGATCATTATATAAAGGAGATGCTATAATAGCCGCAGGAAAAGTTTTACCGTCACGTCCTTGGAGTAAAAACTCACCCGATGAACTATTATTACCCCTTTGTAAAGAGTCTAGGATTTGCCGATATTGCTGATGGAGTAAAGGGGGAATAATCACTTCTACCAAAGAATGATTAATCACTTCTGAGGAGTTCCAACCATACAAAACCTCTGCATAACGATTCCAGTAAATAATTTTACCCGCCAAGTCTGTGACAATAACAGCTTGTTCTACCGCGTCCAAAAGTCTGGCTTGAAATTGGATTTTTTGTAAAGCATTTTTCGCGTCTGTAATATCGATCGCGCTGCCTAAGATTTGCACGGGAACTCCCTGGGAATTTCTGGCAAAAACCATATCCCAAGTATGGAGCCAACGCCATTCGCCTTGGGCATTTTTCATGCGAAATTCATTTTCGATCACTTCCCCATCTTTGGCTTGGGCAAATAGTTGGGGAAATTGCTGCATTTTATAACGATCATCAGGGTGAATCAACTCTTCAACAAAGGGATAACCACGGAATTTAATTTGGTCTAAAGAAAGCCCAAAAAATTCCCGGTTTCGTTGATTAATATAGATATTATGAGATTTTCTAAAATCCATAATATATAACAAATTGGGAATAGAATCAGCTATTTTTTCGAGAAATTTTTGAGTTTCTTCGAGCTGCTTTTGTGCTTCTTTGCGCTCGGTAACATCCATAACCACTCCCATCATCCGAAACGCGTCACCTTTTTCATTATAGAAAAACTTACCCCTGGCCTCAATCCAATGAATACTACCATCGGGCCAGATCACTCGAAATTCATTTTCATATTCACTATGAGTGACGCGAGCGATTTCCACCCGTTGATTTAGTTCTTCCATATCCTCATGATGAACACAACGTGCAAAAGCTTCATAAGTTGCACCAAAGTTTTCTAATTCTAATCCCAATAATTTCGCGTGCCATTCAGACCAAATAATTTCACCTGTAATCAGATTCCAATCCCAAGTTCCCATTTTTGCCGCGTTTAAGGCAAGACGTAATTGTTCTTCACTTATTTTTAGAGCGTTTTCTGCTTCTTTGCGATCAGTAATATCATGTAATAAAACAGAAACTCCGGTACTACTGGAATAAACTTGCTCAAAAACCCAACAGTTGAAAACAGGACAAATGGCTTCAAATTCAGTAACTCCACCCCCGTGTAAAATCCTGATAATTTCCTGATAAGGTTTACTCCCCACTGTTTGGGGAAATTGTTCCCAGATATTTTTCCCAATTAAAAATTCTCGATCTTTGCCAAATAACGTCGCGGCTTTTTGATTGACATAAGTAAAGCGACATTGACGATCTAAAGCATAGAAAGCATCACTAATACTTTCTAAAATTTCACTCAGTTGGGTGGTGGTTTGTTGTAAAGCCTGTTCTACTTTTTTACGTTCGGTAATATCTAACGCGGCACTTAAAGCTAATTGGCGACTATCAGATAAGGTACCTAAAGGTGCAGAATTAAATTCCCAGATGCGCTTTTCACCGGATTTTGTGGTAATTGTATATTCACCCTCGGCGACTCGTTCATCCAGACTGTATAAACGCTTAATATCGGCTTGAGCTTCCGCGTAATTTTCGGGATAGGCTTTGTTTGTCCAATCTGTAATAGTGGAAATTTCTTCTAACTCATATCCGGTTAATTCGCTCCAGGTGCTACTAATTTGTAAAACTTCCCCATCTTCCGCGTGTAACATAATAGGAATAGGTGCATAAAGAATGGCGCGCCGAAAGCGTTCTTGACTGAAACCTAATGCACTTTTTGTGTCTTCTCTTTCCTCCATTTCAGATTGGAGAGATGCCTTGACTTTCCTTAATTCTTCGTGGCATTTTGCCATCTTTTGTTCCAGTTTATTGTTGGCAATTTTAACAATACTTTCTATTTTTTTGTAATGATTGATTTCGGTTTTTATCTGTCGATATAGTACCATTAAAAGACCAAGAATTAATATATCTTTACCTACTATTATTCCTATACTTGAGTTGAGTCTATATTGGTTTTTAGGGGATATAAAATCCTGATCATATATCTCGTTGTTGGGGGCTGGCTCTAATTGTTTGATACTGAAATAAGATGCTAAATTACTCACCCCTAATAGTAAGAGAGAAAAAGTCAAAAAATTCACCAAAAGATGATTTTTCCACAGGGGATTTTGGCTTTTTTTCTCCTTAGTAGAAGCCGAGGGCGTTAAATTTTGGGTGTTTGACTCTAACTCTGTCACAGTATTGAGCGTTTCACTAACTTTGGCTTTTAAGGAGGTAAGATGACAAGAGTCCGTTGTGTCTTCACTGGGGGACTGCTCCAAGGGATTATTCATAGAATATTGCTACCTGAGAGTGCTTCAGGTGAGACTCCCTCCCACTATCGGCTGTTTTTTGCATAGGAGAGCGATCGCGCCTGACTTCTGTCCCCATTTTAACGCATATCGAAGACTGATCGGGAAACTATTATATATAATGTCTGACTATAAGGCGATCGCGTTGTAATTAATAACTAGAAACGATCTTGATCAACTAGACTGAATCATCCGATCTATTATTCCCATGAAGTCCCAAAACTTATCGCAATTTTTACGTCAAATACTGTGGTTAGGATTACTCTTATTCCTAACAGGTTTATGGATATGTATCACAGCCACACCCATCGCCCAAGCCTAATAATAAAAAAAATGATAATTGATAATTGATAATTGACAATTATCAATTATCAATTCTTAACCCTCTTCCTTCCTTCTTCCTTCTTCCTTCTTCCTTCTTCCTTCTTCCTTCTTCCTTCTTCCTTCTTCCTTCTTCCTTCTTCCTTCTTCCTTCTTCCTTCTTCCCTCTTCCTTCTTCCTTCTTCCTTCTTCCTTCTTCC
>JBEDKD010000098.1:0-11857 GCA_041172365.1 Cyanobacteriota bacterium
CATTCCCATGTAGATAAATAAAAGTCTTGAGGAGGTTTAATATCACCTTTAAAATATATAACCTTGCTTCTAGGAGAATCCTCTGCCGATAAAGAAAAAGCTTTATCATAATAATTAATAGCATCATCCCATTGCTGATTAAGTTCCAATAATTGTCCTAGTTCAAAATGCAATTTAGAGGAGTCTAATTGAATGTTTAATGCAATTTTATAAACAATAATAGCAGCATTATAGCGTTTTTGTTTTGCCAAACAATAGGCTAAATTACTATATGTTTCCTTGATTTGGGGTTGAATTTGTAAAGCTTTTTGATAATAAAATTCAGCTTGAATATATCCCCCATATTCAACTAAAGCATTACCTAAATGCAGATAAGTTTGTCCTAAATAAAAGCAAATTTCATCAATTAATAATCGAGAATCACTTATTTCTGAATGAGCCGATTTTGCTGTAAGAATAAACAACTCATCCCCTTCTTCCTTCTTCCTTCTTCCTTCTTCCTTCTTCTCACTTCCCTCTTCCTTCATTAAAGCGTTGAGAAATTTTCCGCACGCGATTTTAGCCAAAGTTAACTCATCAGTATCAACCAAAAGACTCGCGTCATGGCAAAAATATTCGACAAAAGCAGGTTTAAGTTTAATTGCCCGATGAAAACACTCGATCGCGTCAGGAATTTTCCCCAAAGCCATGAGAGAAAAGCCCAAATCAGTGTAGGCTCCGATATGCTCAGGATTAAGTTTGATTATCTGTTGAAAACACTCGATCGCGGCACTATGTAACCCTTGAAATTGCCAAGCTTTGCCTAAATTATAATGAGCTAAAACCATCTGAGGCTCTAACTCGATCGCGTGTTGATAAGCGGCGATCGCGTCATCGGGTTTTTTCTGATAAAGAGCCCTACCTAAATTATTATAAAGACTAGCCCAGTCGGGGGTGAGCGCGATCGCGTCTTCTAACACAGAAATCGCGTCATCAAGATCCCCTAAATTTAACAAGAGAGCACCCAAATTATTATAAGCTTCTACCCGATTTTTATCAGGTAAAGTCATCGCGTGACGATAACACTTAATCGCGTCTTCAAATTTCCCTTGTAACTCCAATACCACAGCCAAAACAAAATAAGCATTATAATAATTAGGATTAAGCGCGATCGCGTGACGAAAGGAAGTCACCGCGTCATCCCACTGCCCTAAACGATAAAAAAGAGTCCCGACATGATAATGAATTTGAGCCCACTTGGGATTTAATTTCAGAGCCCTTTGATAATGAAAAATCGCCTCATCTAACCAACCATGATCAGCATACAATTGAGCCAGCAAAGCCCAAACTAACACCAACTTTGGTTGTAACTTCAGAGCCTTAATATAAGCTTGTCGGGCGGCTTCGATCGCGCCTTCCCCTTCCAAAGCTTCCCCTAAAATCTTATAAACTACCGCGTCATTCTGGGATTTTGAAGAGAGAATTTTCTGGCAAAGCGCGATCGCCTCACTTCGTTGTCCCTTCCTTAAATAACTTTCAGCTAACTGAATAGACTTATCGATCCTCATTCTCATTCATCTTTCCAACCTATATATACTGTACTGCATTTTACTGATCTTATCCCAAAAAAAACTACACCCACTCAATAATGCAGTGGGTGTAGTAACAAGTATTCTAAAAATCCTACTTGTAGAAACGATTAGCTTTTGACTTAAAATCAGTTCTACAAGAGAGCTTAGAAAAACTCAAAACTGCTACTGGTGAGCTTCGGAGCATCCTTCAATTGGATCGCTAAAACACCATTGATGTAAAGTTGACCCTTCGCAGAGTCATAAACAACTTGACCCGCGACAGGTACAGCATTATCCGCGATCGTAACGTTACTAGGACTCAAATTGCCAAAGCCAGCCAAGCGAATCTTATCCTGACCAACCACAAAGTCAACGATATTGTCCGTCGCGCCACCGTCTGCATCTTTCTTTCGGTACACAAAGGTGTCATTACCTGCACCACCAGCCAGGGTATTATTGCCAAGATCACCATAGATCAGGTCATCACCCGCACCACCATTGATGGTATCATTGCCCTTACCAGCATAGAGGGTATCGTTTCCGGCATCACCATTGAGAACATCGTCACCTAGGTCACCATAGAGCTGGTCATCACCATTACCACCACTTACAGTGTCATTGTCTTGACCACCATATACGGTGTCATTGTCGTCTCCACCGCTGAGGTAGTCGGAACCCTGACCACCCAACATGGAGTCGTTGCCAATGCCACCATCAGCCGTATCATTTCCGATGTCGGCTCTGAGAGTGTCGCCACCGTCTCCACCAATGACACTATCATTGCCTTTACCACCGCGAATCTCGTCATTTCCGCCACCACCAGAAACAACATCATCGCCCTGGTTACCACGGATGGCATCAGGCTGTGGGGAACCACCGATTCTATCAGCCCCCGTAGAGCCTATGGTATTAAAACCACCACCGGGCAAAGTCGTTTGGGATACACTACCGGGCAACGTTGAGTTGACTGGTGACAGATTTGGTACTTGTGACATTTAACGCTCCTCCTTAAATCTTGAAAGACTTTTATACAATACACTTTTACGTTTACAGGAAACCACAATTGGTATCCTGATGGTTAGTTGAGAACCTAATTGACCCGGCGGGTATAAGCTGTAATGCTATTTAACATATCTGTTGAGAGTAGCAAAGTGCAAGTGGACTCTTTATGTAGTAAATGGCAACTCGACTTGTATTCCCAGTTACATTAGATTCCATGACTGTCCCTCTCAAATCAGAATAGAGCAACGAATTGTCTGGAAGTTTACCATACAATTGTTAATTGCGGCTAGTATTTTTTACAACAATCTTTAGTCTTGTCCTCTTTTATAATTTCCCTGGGTAAAAATTAACCGCCCGGTCTTTTCCTCTGTGTGGGTCTGCCTCTGCTCGGAAGGTTTTGTTTAGAACAGGTGCAGATTTAGCTCCCTTTAACAGCGATAGACCCCATATTAGATCAATAAGTTCCTGTGAGGGAAAATTTTTTCCACTCATCTTCCTATTGAGCCATACTGGAAAGACCTAAAAGACAGAGGATCGGGCTTTTCTGAGGGTAAGATATCGCAAATTTCACTTGAAATAGGTAGATCCCTTCGATCCCCCCTAACCCCCAACCCCCCTGTAGGCACTGGGCTGTTTCATTCCATGATCAATCCTAATATCTAACACACCCAACCCCCTTGCCGACAAGGGAAGGAGCAGTCATTAATATTATTAAATCTCAATGAGATTTAATAGACATATCCCAAAAATCAGGTCCGAGGCAGGTTAAACCTGCACCACAATAGTTGTTAGAGAAGCCTAATCGTAACAATTCTTCCCCCCTCGACCTGGGGGCGACGGGTTGGGGTATAGGTGACACAATTTTTAGGAGAGAATAAAACAGCCCTGCTGAGGTGGGGAACAAACTTGACAGGGAGGATTATCTGTGTCATTGTCATCCTTTTTATCGGTGTCGGGCGATTTAGGGGGATCGTTGAAGTGCCTCACCAGACAGAGAAATCCGATATCTTGACCTTTTTTGGCAAACATAACCCAGAATTAATTTTCGATGGATATACTATGAGCTGGAAAGCTCGATCATCTATGGGTCTTTGCTGAGGTTCTCGATCCGTGTTTGACACTTAGTATCACTTGAATCCCCACAAATACCTTTTTTCTTATGAAATATCCTTCGCACAATATCTTACGCTACAATCGCCAGCTCCTTGATGTGATCTTCTCTCCTAAAAGCGTTGCCGTCATTGGGGCAACGGAAAAAGAAGGAAGCGTCGGGCGTACCATCCTCTCCAATCTGGTTGCCACTCCCTTTGGTGGTACGATTTTCCCGGTTAATCCCAAGCGATCTAATGTGTTGGGGATCAAAGCTTACCCCTCGATCGGCGCGGTTCCCGATCCCGTTGATTTAGCCATTATTGTCACCCCCGCGAAGACTGTGCCAGGAGTTATTAGTGAATGCGAAGCGGTGGGAGTGAAAGGCGCGATTATTATTTCCGCGGGATTTAAAGAAATTGGCCCCGAAGGGATCGCGCTAGAACAACAAATCCGAGACATTGCGCGGGGCAAAATGCGGATTATTGGTCCCAATTGTCTAGGGGTAATGAACCCCCCGACTGGTTTAAACGCGACTTTTGCCAGTACGATCGCGCAGCCAGGAAATGTGGGTTTTATCAGTCAAAGTGGAGCCCTTTGTACCGCGATCCTCGATTGGAGTTTTCGTGAAAACGTGGGATTTAGTGCCTTTATCTCCATCGGTTCCATGTTAGATGTGGACTGGGGGGACCTCATTTATTATCTAGGAGACGATCCCCAAACCGAAAGTATTGTCATTTATATGGAATCCATTGGCAATGCTCGTTCATTTCTTTCCGCGGCGCGAGAAGTGGCACTCACCAAACCCATTATTGTCATTAAAGCCGGCCGCACCGATGCCGCGGCTCAAGCCGCGGCATCCCATACCGGTTCTCTCGCAGGTAGTGATGATGTCTTAGACGCGGCCTTCCGTCGTTGTGGAGTATTGCGAGTCAATACTATTGACGATTTGTTTAATATGGCGGAAGTCCTTTCCAAACAACCGCGTCCCAAAGGTAAACGTCTCACCATTGTCACTAACGCGGGAGGCCCCGGAGTCTTAGCCACCGACGCATTGATCTCGGAAGGGGGAGCCTTAGCGCAACTTTCCCCAGAAACCATTACCCAACTGAAAACATTTTTACCCCCAGCCGCCAGTCTCCATAATCCCATTGATATTCTGGGGGACGCGGATGCCCAACGCTATGCCAAAACCTTAGAATTAGTAGCAAAAGATCCTAATAGTGATGGTTTATTAGTCATCCTTACCCCTCAAGCCATGACTGATCCTACCGCGATCGCGCAACTGCTCAAGGACTATGGCCACATTGAAGGGAAACCCGTATTAGCCTGTTGGATGGGGGGGGCTGATGTTTCCGAAGGGGAATTAATTCTGAATCAGGCGCATATCTATACATTCCCCTTCCCTGATACGGCGGCCCACGTCTTTAATTATATGTGGAAGTACGCGAAGAACTTGGAGGGACTCTACGAAACCCCGATTTTGGGTTCCGATGTGGGCAGTTGTACCGATGAGATTTGTCAAATTCCCCTGGCTCATACCCTGATCGAATCTGTGCGTAAGTCTGGGCGTACTTTATTAACGGAGTTTGAATCAAAACAACTGTTAGCCTGTTACGCGATCCCTACTGTAGATACTCGGATCGCGACTACCGAGGAGGACGCGATCGCCCTTGCCACGGAAATTGGCTATCCCGTCGTACTTAAGTTATATTCCGAAACCATCACTCATAAAACCGATGTGGGGGGGGTCAAATTAAATTTAAAAACCCCAGACGCGGTGCGGAAAGCCTATCACGCGATCGCGGATGCGGTAGCGGAAAAAGCCAATGTCAATGATTTTATGGGTGTCACAGTCCAACCGATGATTAACATGGACGGTTACGAAATCATCATCGGTAGTAGTATAGATCCCCAATTCGGTCCCGTCTTGCTATTTGGTACCGGTGGACAATTGGTAGAAGTCTTTAAAGATCGATCGCTGGCCCTTCCCCCTTTAAATACAACCCTGGCACGCCGTCAGATGGAGCGCACCAAAATTTATCAAGCCCTCAAGGGAGTGCGGGGACGGCAACCCGTGGATCTCGCCCAACTAGAGCAATTAATGGTACGTTTCAGCGAATTAATTGTAGAACAACCTTGGATTAAGGAAATTGATATTAATCCATTATTGGCCTCTCCCCAAGGCCTAATTGCTTTAGATGCCCGTGTGGTATTGCATTCCAGTGACATCACAGAAGCCACATTGCCCCGCCGGGCCATTCGCCCCTATCCCACTCAATATGTCACCTCTTGGCAATTCCAGAATGGACAAATCGTCACAATTCGCCCGATTCGCCCAGAAGACGAACCTTTGGCGATCAAGTTTCACCAAACCCTTAGCGATCGCAGCGTCTACTTACGTTATTTCCATCTCGTCAAATTGAGTCAACGCATCTCTCACGAACGTCTCACCCGCTTATGTTTCATTGATTATGACCGAGAAATGGCTCTGATCGCGGAGTCAACAAATCCTGATACGGGTGATCGTGAAATGTTAGGGGTGGCGCGTATGAGTAAATTACATGGTACTGAGGACGCGGAATTTAGCCTGCTCGTCAGCGATCCCTATCAGCAGCAAAGTTTAGGAACTGAGTTATTAAGTCGTTTGATCCAAGTTGCCCGTGATGAGAAATTAAACCGTCTGATCGGGGATATTCATCCAGAAAATACTGTAATGCAACATATCTGTCAAAAACTGGGTTTCCATCTCCAACACAACTTTGATGATGATGTCTTTAAGGCTGAACTCAATTTGAACTCCTAATGAGTGAGGTTTTTTCTTGAGTAGGGGCTCTTTCACCCGTCCTAAAGTTATCTTTTGAACCTACTGGTGAAAGAACCCCTACAATATCGAATTGTCCGATAGTCTTAATGAGTTATTTTTTTACTGATCGCAGTTGAAGTATCCCTCTTTACGACCATAAAATAGCCTTTTTTTTTACCGCAGATTAACGCAGATTAACACAGATGTTTTTCCCGGATAGCTGCTAATTATTGCTATTGACTTTCTCTCTCTTTTCTTTGTGTTCTCTGTGCCTTTGTGGTTCTTTTTCTCTTGCAATCAAATAGGTCTTTTTTTTACCGCAGATTAACGCAGATAAACACAGATGTTTTTACCGGATAGCTGGTAATTGTTGCTATTGACTTTCTCTCTCTTGTCTTTGTGTACTGTGCCTTTGTGGTTCATTTTCTCTTTCCATCAAGCACAGAAAAACAGATGTTTTTACCGGATAGCTGGTAATTATTGGTATTAACTTTCTCTCTCTTTTCTTTGTGTCTTCTGTGCCTTTGTGGTTCATTTTCTCCAGTACCATGATATGACTTTTTTACCGTGGTATAATTTCAGTGAAAAATCACGATAGCTACGCTTGAGCCGAAGGCTATCGTGTCTTTTTCTACTCTCTCTAAAATTCCACCGTTAAAGGGGCTCTAGGGAAAGGAATCACATCACGAATATTACCCATCCCTGTCATAAATTGTACCACTCGTTCAAAACCTAAACCAAATCCCGCGTGGGGAACTGTCCCAAACCGTCGCAAGTCTAAATACCACCATAAATCCTCTTTATTGATCCCTAATTTCTCAATGCGTTTTTCCAGAACATCCAAACGTTCTTCCCGTTGGGAACCTCCGATAATTTCACCGATTTTTGGTGCTAATATATCCATCGCACTCACGGTTTTTTCATCATCACTTAACCGCATATAAAAGGCTTTTATTTCTGCGGGATAATCCGTAACAATGGTTGGTTTTTTGAATAATTCTTCTGCCAAATAACGCTCATGTTCGGATTGTAAATCTAATCCCCATTTCACCGGAAATTCAAATTTTTTCGGAGATTTTTCTAAGACAGAAATTGCTTCGGTATAGGTAATCCGTTCAAATTGATTATTGATAATATTTTCGGCCGTTGCTAAAACGGTATTATCAATACGATCATTAAAAAACTGCATATCCTCTTGACAATTATCTAAAACATACTTGAAAATATATTTTAGGAAGGCTTCGGCTAAATCCATATCACCCTTGAGATCACAAAATGCCATCTCCGGTTCTACCATCCAAAATTCGGCTAAATGGCGAGATGTATTAGAATTTTCGGCGCGGAATGTGGGGCCAAATGTATAAACATTTGTAAAGGCCATTGCCATGATTTCCGCTTCTAATTGGCCACTAACGGTTAAATAGGAAGGTTTGCCAAAAAAGTCTTGACTATAGTCAACGGTTTGATTTTCCGTGAGGGGAATTTGATTTAATTTGAAATTTGTTACCGCGAACATTTCCCCGGCCCCTTCACAATCACTCGCGGTGATAATGGGAGTATGAACCCATAAAAAACCCCTTTCTTGGAAAAATTGATGAATCGCACTGGCACAGGCATTCCTTACTCGAAATACTGCACTATAGGTATTGGTGCGCGATCGCCAATGGGCAATCGTTCTTAAAAACTCCAGAGAATGACGTTTTTTCTGAAGGGGATAAGTTTCGGGATCGGCTTCACCATAAACAATAAGAGTGGAAGCTTTTAATTCTATACGTTGTCCCTTCGCCGGAGATGCTACTAAAACACCAGAAACTTCGACCGATGCACCTGTGTTAAGTTGTTTGAGGAGAGTTTGATAATTAGGGAGATCCGGGTTCAGAACTATTTGGATATTGGCTAAACAGGAACCATCATTAATTTCGACAAAGGCAAATTCTTTTAATTCCCGTTTGGTGCGTACCCAACCTTGCACTGTGACAGTTTGCTCTGGTTGGCCGTCTCGCAGAATGAGTGCAATCCTTTGTATTTCTATCATATTTTAATAGTTTTAGGTAACTTTTTGATTCTAGCTTTCCCTAGATTAATATTGCACGGAGAAGAGGGAAGAGGGAAGAGGGAAGAAGATTAACAATTGTCGATTATAGCACTTCTGGGATTATGGAGGTATTTATTTAAACTTAAAACCCTTGACAACACTGGGTTTTGTCCTACTCCATATTTAGTCGAAAGGCTATACCATAAATCTTTCCTCTCTTAGTGTCTTAGTGCCTTGGTGTTAATATCATCAATCTTAGTGTCTTAGTGCCTTGGTGGTAATATCATCATCAATCTTAGTGTCTTATAGCACTTCTGGGATTATGGAGGTATTCATTTAAACTTAAAACGCTTGACAACACTGGGTTTGAGCCTACTCCATCTTTAGTCGAAAGTCTATACCATAAATCTTTCCTCTCTTAGTGTCGATCGTGCCTTGGTGTTAATATCATAAGTCTTTGTGTTCATACTCCATCTTTAGTCGAAAGGCTATATCAATTCCCTAATCCCCTATCACCCATCACCAATCCCCTATCACTGATTTTATCGGACACAGGATTTTAAGAGCCAGCCTAAGACTACACCTAGTCCACCAAAACGGACGGCTTGCCAAAAGGGTTCCTTGAGACTTCCCCAGGAAAAGAGACTACTTTCGAGGTTAATTTCTATGGTTTCGAGTTCTCTTTTTATTCGTCCTAATTCTTCTTTTAGTTCGGGTAAGGGGTTTTCGCGTGTTTGTTCCCAGATGTCTTCCCGACGATGTTCTAATTCGGCCTGACGATCGCGATCGCGCTTGATTTGGGCATAACGCTCGATAAGAGACTCCCACTGACGCTCCACATCGGCTAAAGCTTGTTCAAAGTCAATATCATCATTATTGCTGGGATGGGGGGGAGAGGATTGAGGTGGCCTAGTCATGGCAAAGAGAAGAAATCAATATTAGGATATCAGAATAGTGCAGTAAATTGGCAGAAAAAGAAGATGCTTCAAGCTCCTCAAACCCTCGAAAATTCAAACATCAATGAATTGACTACACTGGAACTCGCCCAGGCATTAGCAAACCGACTGGCAATTTCCGAAAAAGACTGGCACCGTCTCAAGTCTAACCGTCAGGCGAGAGCCGGGGAACAAGCGGCCGCGGCCCTTGTTTTTTTAATCAAAGAGCAACCCAATGAAGCTATACCTCGGTTACAACAAGCCGTAGGTTGGTTAGATCGGAGTATTACAGCCCCTCCCTGTCCCACTCATGGACATTGAACAGTCGATCAAGCACAAAAGGAGGCATCCCAGTTATCAGCAAACTAAAGGAAAGCGCGATCGATGAGAAATTTCTTTACATAGCCTTAATTCCGTGCCTTGGGAGTTCCACTCCACAGAATCGAAAATCTGATAAAGAATAAATAACCCCCGCCCACATTCTTGTTCGACGTGGGGGGGGTTAGAGGAATTGGTACAACATTCATCTGGGAAAGAAGAGATATGACAGGAACAGGGCGCTTTAAATCCTGAGCCTTCATCGGAAATGATCCACCAATATTGGTTATTCGTTATGGAAAAACGCACAAACACAGTTTTACTGGGATCTAATTTGTTTCCATGCTTTGCAGCATTGACTAACGCTTCTTGAAGCCCTAGATGAACCTCTGCCCGGTAAACCAGGGGAACCTCTGCGAGGAGCTGGTCCAAAATGGGACAGAGATAAAGAGTAGAAGCGAAACTAATCGTGACCCAGTTGCGTCCTACTGGACGTGGAGAAATAGCAATCACAGAGAAAACTCCCTCGCCTTCAGGTGGATATGGTTCACACAGTTCTTGGAAACCTACCCAAAACTACCTACATACTGTTGTAACTGAAAGTAGATAGTTTTAGTGTTCACTTCCTGCTTCACAGAGTCCTACGGACAACTGTCTGTCGTCTTAGACTCTCCACAAGCTGACACGGTAGAACTTACCGCCATCTCCTGATTTTTCCCATCAGGATTATCATTTTCTAAATTTGATAACTTGGAATTTCCATTAAGTCGCTGTCTCCTTAGACCGAGTATTAAGATAAATATCAAGACCCAAAATCTCAGCATGACATACTTTTCCGGCATCTTTAGCCATTAATGTTAGTTGCTTTTCATTGAGGTCTAACTCTATCTTAAATGCTTTTCCTGATATCCCTTCAATATTCAATATTTTTGCGGCTTCTTTACCTGTTATAATAGACATTAGCGCGCTATTATAGCAAAAATGTCGATGTTTGTCAAGGATTTCCTCAGTTTTTTTCACTAGGGTGAAACTCGGCATGGTTGCGCCCCCTTATTGTGCAAATACTCAATCCATTACAGGAAAAATGGATTGATATCCTTAGATTATCAAAATGTTTAACAAATGCAAACATTATGTTACCTTTTTTTCTCTCAAGAGATGTATTATTTGTTACCATACTCCGTGTTTTCACCTATAATTAGTAACTAATGACACAATTACAAACCACTCCCCGCTTGGGAAATTATTGGCAATGGCGAGAACAATCTATTTATTATGTCCGTGGTGGAGAAGCTCGTCACGATCGCGCTCCGTTGTTATTTATTCATGGATTTGGGGCTTCTACGGATCATTGGCGCAAGAATATCACTGGATTAGAGAAAGATTTTGAGGTATGGGCGATCGATTTATTAGGATTTGGTCGTTCTGCCAAACCCAATTGGCAATATAGTGGGGATTTATGGCGCGATCAATTGCATGATTTTATTACCAATATCATTGGTAAACCTGTTATCCTGGTGGGTAATTCATTGGGAGGTTACTCGTCTTTATGTCTAGGCGCGCAACGTCCGAGTGCAGCCCTGGGGTTAGTATTAATTAATAGTGCAGGACCTTTTAGTGAAACGACTCCGAAACCGGAACCCCCTTTGTTAAAGACAATAATTTCATCGGTTATAGGGAGTTTATTTCGCCAAAATTTGGTCAGTTTTTTGTTATTTCAATATGTGCGACAAAAGTCAATTATTCGGAAAACTTTGCACAAGGTTTATTTAGATAAAAGTGCTGTGACGGATCAATTGGTAGAAGAAATTTATCAACCCGCGCGCGATCGGGGAGCATCCCAAGTATTTGCTTCAGTATTTAGGACAAAACAAGGGGCAAAAGTGGATGAGCTATTACAACAATTAAAATGTCCTTTATTAATGATATGGGGAGAGGGAGATCCCTGGATGAATTGCCGAGAAAGAAGCGCGAAGTTTCGGCAATATTATCCCACCTTAAAGGAAAATTTTGTCAGCGCGGGGCATTGTCCCCATGATGAAGTCCCAGAAGAAGTGAATCAATTAATCAAATCCTGGGTTTTTTCTGATGTCTTGATAGGGGATCGGGGATAGGGGATCGG
>JBEDKD010000099.1:0-8146 GCA_041172365.1 Cyanobacteriota bacterium
AATTTCTAAAGTTCCCCTATCATACATTAAACGTGATGCACGATGCTCCCCCATATCCTTCAGTAAACTTTCAAAAGTTGACCAAGTAATATGTCTTAATACTGTTCTTTGTTCCCCTAAATTAGCAACAGTCATCACCATTGTGCTTACCTCCCTTTCACAGAAAATTTATTCCCAGAAACCGGGTTTCTGGGCTGAAACTGCTCAAAAATCATCAGTTTGATACCTAGTTCCATCATATCGGAGCCCCAATAAAAAAAATCTTAATTCGTAGGTTGGGTTGAGGTACGTTCCCCAGGGGTGCGCGTAGCGCAAAACCCAACTCCCGATGAGATGGCTCAGGAGTCCCTTACTCCCACGACAATTTTTGGGCAAATGTGAGAGACTCCCCAACCCAACATATCGGAAACCCAACAGATTCGTTGGGTTTGCCTACGCTCAACCCAACCTACAAAAAATCTAAATTTTGTCCTCTTTTTTTTGATTGCTCAAAAACTCCTTTAACCTCACTAAACTCAAGGTTTGACCTAAATTTAAGGGTAAAATTGACACCCCTTCTAAACGTGATTGTAACCAACCATCCCCCCAATACCATTCGTGAAATCCATCAATTCCTTCACTTAAAATCAATCTTAAACAATTCGACTCAATCACATCAACACGATGTTGAATTGCCACAGGCCCCAACCAACTTGTAAAAGTCGTGCCCTGAGTCAAGGGCTCTGGTATCCCAGAGGAAAATTGTTGCGGCCATAACCATTTTTCTAATTGACTTAATCGCACTAAACTGTCTCGGATCGCACTTTCGGAAGCTTCTATTTCAATTCGCAAATGACTTTGTTGATAATTGCCAAACATAAGGATTTTCCCTTGTAGAGTGAACGCGAAACTATTTATCAGATACATTTAACCCGGTAAATCTAGGAGTGTCCCTAAATCTACTGTGTATGGCATAATCTCGAAAGCTGCAAGCTTGACCGACTTGGAGGTATCTCTCAAAGCTTTCAATAAAATATTGAAAGCGCCATTCAAATCTCTGTCCAGAGTGTGTCCACACTCTGGACATTGAAATGTTTTTGAACCGCTCAATTTGCCATGAACATGACCGCATTTTGAGCAAGTTTTACTGGTATATTCTTCGGTTACGTCTACTACAACACAACCATATTTAGTTGCTTGATGCTTCAACGTTTGTTGGAAACGATAATGACTTAATGTTACCATCGCCCTTGCTGTTTTAGTAGTGAGTTTCCTCTTACCTTTCTTCACCATTTGTTGAGTTTCAAAGGTGGGCAAGAAAATTAACTTGTACTTACTGACTAGGTAATTAGCAATCTTCTTGTGCAATTCGGAAACTAAGTTTTTCATCTTAATCCGAATTGACGACGCGGCTTTTCTCAGCCGATAGCGCAGTCGCTTGAATTGTCCACCTTTGCTTAACCCAATCCGAGACATTAACTTATCCAGATGTCTAGCCAATCTATAAATTCGACCGATATCACCTCTGCCCAATTCCAGCACGTTTTGACCGTCAAAACCAGTCATAAATGTTCTAATACCTGGATCTAAAGCAATAGCCAAGTCAGACTGAGTAGGTGATTGAGTAATAGTGTCAACAGCATAGCAGATGAACCATTGCCCGTTAATCAGGCTGAGAGTTGGCTCGTGTTGCATTACCTCTAAAATAGGTTCCGCAGCCTGAAAAGACAAACCTTTTGTTTCACGAGGGTAGAAAGTGTTTGACTTCCAGTTATCTTTTTGAAATCTAATAGTTTGAGAAGAGTCTTTGCCACTTCTAAATTTAGCTACTCCTTGAGATTTGCTGGCTGCTTTGTGAGCTTCTAATGCTTGAAATACTGCGAGTTGGCGAGGGTTATATGGTTGTTCAGATACCCATTTAGGTGCGGTATCCATAATGCGTTTACGCAATTCATATTTGCCAATTCTTTCGTTTTTGAGAATGGCAATTGCTTGGTTGTAACACCACCTACTTGCGGCTATCCAATTTCTCCATTTTTTCGCCAACAACATTTCCGGGTAAACTCGAATCTTCTTTGATGACAGATTTGTACTTACTAATTCCGTAGAGTCGGCAACTGAAAACATGGATGATGGCAAGGATATCTTCAACCATTTCTCGGTCTGGAGACAAGTCGCAACGACTGAGAACCACGAGTTAGCAATTTTGTTGCTCACATATCCATCAGATGAGGTCAATACCGAACCTTGCGAGTCTGTCTTGGTGGCAGACCACAACTTCTCTGAGGTCTCCTGACAGAATTTGTCCCAAAAGGGCTTCAAGCCCTTTGCGCTTAAAGTTAAGTCCACCTCCGATATCTTTGAAGAGGATTGCGTCTGGGTAGAGACTTCTAAGGTAGTCGGCTTGCCTTTCGAGCTCTTCTTTTTGCTTGTGGCTGCTGACTCTGGGGTAGATGGCAACTGATTTGTCAAATCCATTGCCGAGTACCCTGTCGATATCGTCGCGTCGCGGGTTTGATGGGGTTCTAATGGAATCAATTTTTCCGAGCCAGTCCCAGGTTCTAAGGGTTTTTTCTGAGACTTGGAGGATTTTGCCGGCTTAAGACGGGGTGACATATTTTACCATGTTAGATCAGTAATCGGTTACTATCTATAATAAGACAATTGCCACTATCTTCGGGGGAATTACAAGAAATTGAATGCTTTGCATCAACAGTATAATCAAAAAAGATAAAGCCCGCGATCGCGGGCTTTAAAGAAACTTGATGGAGACTTAACCGATCGTTACTTCATCAGTTTTGACACCAGTGGCACCATTTTGAACTTCCGCGATCGCGACTAATTTCGCTAAAATTTCCTGACTGGCAACTCTTCCCTGAAGTACCACAACACCACTGAGTTGCGCTACCCAAACCGTTTCAATATCCGCGACTTCAGGATCGTTATCAAACGCGAGCACCACTCGCTTTGCTAAACCACTCTCATCAAAATTACCATCGGGCCCAATTTTAGCCGCCGGAATCGAAGGAATTGACTGGGGTGCAGCCTCTACTGCCTCTGGTGTAGGGGGTTCCGGTAGGGGTTCCGCGCCAAATAATCTTTCAAACCAACCCATAATAAAATCTCCTCAATTGTTTTGACTTGATGCTCCCAAAGACATACTCTTATGGCGCGCACACAGAATGAACGCACAAAAGTAGAGCAAATCTTAGACTTTCTTGATCTTATCATTATTGCCTAAAAATCCCCCCCCTTCGCCCCTCCTATCATTCATGGTGGCATCACTTTCTCCCTTTAAATTTGGCTCATATCACAGAGAATCTGGGTTTTTTTCTCTCTAAATTTTACTATTGACTAAGTTTATATACCCATCTTAACATTTCTTTAATATTTGTCATTGATCTTAAAGGAAAAGCCCAAAAAATTGACAATATGAAACAAAATTAATATGTCAAAACATACAAAATACCCTTATGATGGCAATAGAACAAAATTATCCGAGTGAAATGACTCAGAGGTACAGTTATGGATGAAAATGAAGTCTTAAGGAGATATAATCAAGGAGAAAGAAATTTTCGTTGTCTAAATCTTACCGCGGCGAACTTGATTGGTGTCAATTTAACGCGATCGGATTTATCGGGAGCAATATTAAAGGACGCGGCTTTAGCGAGAGCCCATCTGGAACGGTGTTATCTCTCAGAAGCTAACTTAAATGGTGCTTTCTTATATGGGACAGATTTAAGTTTTGTCAAGCTCAAATTTGGTCAACTGATAGAAGCTGATTTGACGAAAGCAAATCTGAATGGTGCTTATCTTGCCAGAGCCGATTTAAAAGGAGCTAAACTCAGTGGTGCTATCCTTAATTGGGTGACATTATACGGTGCAAACTTAGCCGGAGTTAATCTCTGTGGCGCAAATTTGAATGGAATTAATCTCCGTTGTGCCAATTTAGAAGGAGCAAATCTTAACTGGACAAATTTAAGTGGAGCCCGTTTAAGTGGTGCGAATCTTAAAGGTGCTCAGATGCAAGATGTTAAGCTAAAAGGTGCTTTCTTAAATGGTTTGAATTTACAAGGGATTAACTTCAGTGGAATGGAGCTCAGTGAGATTAAACTCAGTGGGGCATCATTACAAGATACTGATATGACAGGAAGCGATCTCAATGGCGCACAAATGCGGTTTAGTAAACTCGATCGCGCCCAACTCAAAAACGCGGATCTACATGAATCGATCTTGAAAGGAGCGAGTTTGATCGAAGCCAATTTGATGAAAACTGACTTGCGAGACGTGGACTTACGCGGGGCAGATTTAAGTCATTGTAATCTGAATTTAGCGAACCTCGCGGGGGCGGATTTGACAGGGGCTAATTTACAAGGCGCCTATCTCTGGGGAGCTAATTTAGATGGCGCGGTTTTAAAGGGTGCCGATTTAAGTGGTGCCAGTTTACGGGGTGCTATTATTACAGGTGTTGATTTACAGGATGTGCTCCTCTTGGGCACGACAATGGCAGATGGCTCTATTTATAATTAATCATTCTCTCTTTGAGGTCATATTTTTATCCAGTGGTGCATTCACTAAAAGATGATTTTGATGATGAATCTCTATCAAGAAGAGGGGATGATGTGTTTTTCCATCATTCCCTCTTGACGTTTGGAAAATTTTAGCCAAAATTGAGATATCCCTTTACCAAAATTCTGTATATTATGTTAATGTTACTTTTTTATGTGGGGGGCGATCGCTACGCGTTAGACACAAAGCGAGTCGTCGAAGTTATTCCCAGAGTCACCCTGAAAAAAGTATATCATGCACCGGAGTATATTGCAGGATTATTTAATTATCGAGGTTGTCTAGTTCCTGTGATTGATTTCTGTCATTTAATAAATGGTTCTCCCAGTCACCCTTATTTAAGTACCCGAATTATTTTAATTAATTGTCAAGGGAGTAATCTATCACAACCTCAGTCACCTAATGATGTGCCCATTACGCGAATTTTAGGATTAATGGCGGAACGAGTGACGGATACTCTGAATAAGTCAGAGAGGGAGTTTATTAATCCGGGTATAAAAGTTGAGGATAGTCCCTATTTAGGAGAAATGATTACAGATGAACAAGGGATGATTCAATTTCTCAAAGTAGAAAACTTATTACCGGAAACTCAATACAAAAATCTCTTAATTCCTTCCGTAGAATAATATCTGATTATGTACCAAGAAAAAATCGCTAATTTGCTCCGAGAAAAAATTGGCTTAAATGCCCTTACCATAGGTGTGCATTCTCTGGAGAGATTGATTAAACAACGCATTAAAGAAAATCATCTTTCCGACATTGCCGATTATTTTTTCCTTCTACAGACTTCACCTGAAGAATTAGATGAACTGATTGAAACAGTGATTGTTCCTGAGACTTGGTTTTTCCGCGATCGCGAGCCTTTTGTCTTATTAAAGGAATATATAAACAAGGAATGGATGCCCAAGAACATTGGTAAAGTGCTACGAGTTTTAAGTATTCCTTGTTCCACGGGAGAAGAACCTTATTCCATCGCGATCGCATTAATGGAATGTGGTTTAACCAGCAAAAACTTTATTATTAATGGGGTGGACATTAGTAAAAAATCCTTAGAAAAAGCGAGGGCTGGCATTTATGGAGATAAATCTTTTCGGGGAGATTTGGGGGACTTCAAACAAAAGTATTTTACCCATTTGGGTAATAAATATCAATTAGAGGAAGGGATTAAAAAATCAGTTAACTTCATTCATGGTAACTTATTAGATCGTACTTTTATGCTCAATCAACTTCCTTATCACATTATTTTTTGTCGCAATGTATTGATTTACTTTGAACAATCAGCACGAGAACAAACGATCCAAATGTTAGATCGTCTCTTAGAAAATAACGGATTATTTTTTGTCGGTCATTCCGAAACTCAACAACTCTTAGAAAAAAAATGGGTTTCCATGCACCACACTCGTGCCTTTGCTTATCAAAAAAAAGGTGATTTTTCCCCGGAAAAAGAGAGCAGAAAAACTGAAAAAATCGAGAAAACAGAAATCAGGAAAATCGAGAGAATTATCAATACAGCTTCTCCCATTTCTTCTCCCTTGCCTCCGATTTCTTCCCCTCAGTCCCCCAGTCCTTTATCCGTTACGACTTCCCCCTCAATTGTTTCTGATATTATAATGATACGTCAATTAGCCGATGGGGGAAAGTTGAAAGACGCGGCTAGTTTGTGCGAAACTTATCTCAGTAAAAATCCCACGAATGCCGATGGTTATGTTTTAATGGGTCAAGTCTATCAAGCAATGGGAAATGAAGAAAAGGGAGAAAAATACTTTCAAAAAGCCCTTTACTTAGAACCCAATCACTCCGACGCGATCGTGCATTTAGTTCTGATTAAAGAACATCGAGGCGATCGCGTTGGGGCTAATCTTTTGCGTCAACGTCTGGAGCGCTCCCGATCAAAGTCTCAATTATAACCCTTAATAGCACAAGAGAAACATAACAAAAATAAGGAGAAATTGATGTTTAATGATATGACAGTGAGATCGCGGCTTCTCTCGTCCTTTATATTTATGGGCGTACTCGTATTCATTATTGGTTTTATTGGTTGGTTTGGTAGTTTTCGCCTGAGTCAAAATATTGATACATTTGCGAATAATAGCTTACCCAGTGTGGATGGACTATGGAAAATCAATGAAGGACAAACTCAAAATGAATCATCAGAAAGAGCCTTACTTATTCCTGTACTTTCTTTACCAGAAAGACAGGCGGAATTTGCTCGACTGAAAAGCGCGTGGGAGCAGATCAATAGTGGGTTTGATCAGTACAAAGCCACCAACAGAGATAGCAAAGAAGAAGAGCTTTATCAAAACATATTGAAGACCTGGGGCGAGTGGAAAAAAGACCATGAAGACTTTGTGAAACTCTATCAACAATTTGAGAGTATAGGCATCTTAAATCCCGCAGAAAGAAAATTAGAATTATTGCGTCAAGGGAAAGAAAATTCGCCGGAAATGTTGGCGGCAATAAGAGCCGGAGAACTTTATAAACAACTCTCGGATTTATCCAGAAATAATCGCGACTCTTTTGAAGCAGCAACGAAAGCCATTGTTGAGGATATCAAGTATAATCAAAGCTACGGAGATGTCGCAAAAAAAGAATCAATGGCTAATGTAAATTTCGTGGAATTTACGACATTATTAGGGATGATCGGAGGACCGATAATAGCTGTTTTACTAGGTTTTTCCTTAAGTAATAAAATTATTCATAAAATCCAACAATCAGGAATTTTAATTACCACTTCATCCACTCAAATTGCCGCGTCAGGACGGGAATTAGAAGCCACCGTTACAGAACAAGTTGCCTCGACAAATGAAGTAGTCGCGACGGCCAAAGAAATTGCCAGCACATCGGTACAATTAGTACGAACAATGGATGAAGTCACTCATCTTTCCAGTGCGACAGGCCAAGCCGCGGGTGCAGGACAAAAAGACTTATTTCGCATGGAAAATACCATGCGTTTATTAGCCGACGCGACGGGTTCTATTTCTGGCAAATTGGGGGTAATTAGCGAAAAAGCTAATAATATTAACAGCATTGTTACGACTATTACCAAAGTCGCGGATCAAACCAATTTACTCTCCCTTAATGCCGCGATCGAAGCCGAAAAAGCGGGTGAATCTGGCATGGGATTCGCGGTAGTAGCCAGAGAAATACGTCGTCTCGCCGATCAAACCGCGATCGCGACTTTGGATATTGAAAGTATGGTAAAAGAAATGCAATCCGCGGTTTCTACGGGGGTAATGGAAATGGATAAATTTACCCAAGAAGTAAATCGGGGGGTGGATGATATTCGCACCATTAGCCAACAATTAGCCGATATTATTGAGCAAGTAAAAGCTTTAACACCTCGTTTTGAAACGGTGAGTGAAGGCATGAATGTTCAATCAGAAAGTGCTCAACAAATTAGTGAAGCGATGGTGCAATTGAGTGAAGCTTCTTCTCAAACTGCCGATGCTTTGAGGGAAATTAATAGCGCGATCGGGCAATTAAATGAAGCCTCCCAAGGTTTACGTCGTCTTACTGCCAAAAATTGAATTTTCTCACGGTGAGCGTATTAGCTATTAGCTATTAGGGATTAGGTGTTAACCCTCTTCCTTCTTCCCTCTTC
>JBEDKD010000100.1:0-21246 GCA_041172365.1 Cyanobacteriota bacterium
ACAAAGCCAGTGTCATACTTTTATCAGTATTCATCCTTTGGGCATTTTGATAAATAGTGCGATTTAGCACATTTAAAAACTCTTGAGGATCGGCAAAATTTCCCTCTAATAAAGTGCGGACGGAAGTCTGCGCCATTAACATTAACATACCACTTTCTAGTCCATTTTACGTTTTGCGCCCCAAAGTTGATAACCAGAAGATGCTTTTTTCTGGTAAATTTTGGCAACCCTTAACTTTCGCAGAAACGAATCGCACCTTAGAAAACGTCTTGCAACATTTGGCGAAGACAGACAAGGCTATCTGCCGTTCCACGTTGGACATCTTCAACTGTTTCATATTCGATAGTCCAATACCCTTGATAACCAGAGTTTAGTAGCTCCTTAATAATTGGCTTCCAAACGATTTCTCCCTCACCAAAGGCACAGTATTCTGTGCCACCGTTGCTCCACCGAACATCTTTCCAATGAGTGTAGTTCACCCACGGCAAGATATAGCGTAGGGCGATTAAGGGATCGACACCTTCTTTCAAGAAGTTTGCAGGATCAAAATTTACACCAACAGCAGGGCTTTTTATACCTTCCATGATCTTTGCTGTCTGTTGACCATTAACTGTAAGTCCCCCATGATTTTCTATAGCCAGCTTAATTCCCTGTTCTTGTGCATAATCTCCTACACGGTTGAAGGCGTAATGGAGGCGGTGAAAAACTTCTGAAGAAATATTCTCTCTTACACTATCACCAGTAAAAATCCTCACTACCTCTGCTTTCAACCGCTTGGCTATGTCCACAAAACGTTGAACTTTCTGAATTTGCTCTTCCAAATCTGATTTATCCATCAAAGTAAAGTCGTTATTAGCTGCTATGCAGACTACGCGCACACCAATCTCGTCCGCCCACCTTGCAACCCGATCTACTTCCTCGTCACTGCAACTATCAAGCAGATGTTTCGGTGTTGTAGAATCTACATTAACCTCTACTGACTCTATACCTAAATTAGCTGCTAAACGGAAGTATTCGGGGATTTCTAACTCTCTATAACCCCATGCAGCACAGGCAAATTTAACTGGGTTGTTATTAGTATTTGACATCATGTACCTTTACACTATTGAGTAGAATGTATCTTTGACTTTAGAATTAACTATTTTCCGATGGGGCAGTATGAAGGACAGTTTTGGCTAGTAATGTAATGACTGCGCTCAGGATGACGATAATACCTAAAGCACCTCGGAGCTCAATCATATCGGCCACGAACCCGATCAGGGGTGGACCGCAGAGAAATCCACAGTAGCCCGCAGTTGTTACTGCTGCAAGGGCAATACCAGGAGCTATTCCTGGAGTGATCCCGGCTGCACTCAGTACAATCGGCACAATGGAGGCTAAACCGATACCAACAAAGGCAAAGCCGATGAGCGCTGTAACAGGCTGGGGAATGAGTAAAGATAAGGTCAATCCGCCACCAGCCACAATACCGCCGAGGCGTATCATCCATACAGAACCAAACTTTTGGGTGAGCCAATCTCCGAGGAAACGACCCACAGCCATCGTCATTGAAAAGACTGCGTATCCAGCCGCCGCTAGTCCAGGGCCAGTGTTAAGTGTATTCTGGAGATAGATCGCGCTCCAGTCAGCCATCGCACCTTCCCCCAGCAGACCACAGAATGCCACTACCGACATCCCCAAGAGTATCCCCGTTGGTAGAGCAAAAACTGGCTCTTCATCGCGATCGGTTTTAATATCGGCAGACAATAACCAATTTGATGCTACAATCACAATTGTTCCCAGCAAAAGTCCAGCGCCGAGCAAATGTAAAACTGGATTAACCCCTAAATAAGCCAACAAGCCGCTACCTGCTGCACAACTCATACCGCCAACACTGAACATACCGTGAAATGACGACATGATCGGTCTGCCATAGCGTTTCTCGACATCAACGCCTTGACTGTTGATGCTCACATCGGTGGCTCCGTTAAACGCTCCGAATAGCACTAATGACAATTCTAGTAGTGTTACATTAGGAGCTAACGCGAGTAGGGGTAGCACCATGCAGTAGCCTAACACGGCTATTGTGGTTATCAGTCGGTTGTCAAAGCGAGCAAGTAACCACCCCGTTGCTGGCATAGTGACTACCGCCCCAATCGCGATCCCCAGTAACACACGTCCGAGTTCTCCATTACTCAACTCAAGTTTCTGTTGTACAGTTGGAATGCGTGCAACCCAGTTGGCAAACACTGCACCCTGAATGTAAAACAGTGCGGCTACAGCAATGCGAGAAGCACGTGGCACTTCCTTTTGTATCTGTTCATCCAGCCGCTCTTGACTTATAAACATCTCCTACCTCCTTTCAGTCTTCCTGATCATGGGCAACAAGTTAAGATAGCGCCAACAAAGTCAATAAGCAATTATGCTGAATATAGTGAATGAATTACACGCTCTAACCAGGCTTGATTAATAGTTTCAAGTGAATCCAGCACAATATCTGCGGCTGCAAATTGAGGATTTTCTCGTTCCTCTGGTGCTGGAACAACGATACACCGCATACCCGCATTTTTGGCACTCATCATACCACGAATAGAATCTTCAACCGCAATACATTTGCTTGGATGCACACCAAGACGGTGTGCAGTTGTCAAATAAACCGCGGGATGAGGTTTGCCAAATTCCTCGGTTTCCGCGGAATTTAAAACATCGAATGCGTCTTGCAAACCTACCCTCTTGAGTACCAAGTGGACTAAAGACATGGGCGATGAAGTTGCTAACGCCAGGGGTAACTGCATCTTCCGACAAAGTTGCACGGCTTCGACTGCACCGGGCATTGGCTTCCCCTCTGTCGCCACAAGTTCGCCAATCCGATTGAGGATGCGATCGGCAACTGCGGACTGGTTAGCACCTGTCCAAGGGAACTTTGCATACCAATAATTAACGACTTCATCGGTACGCAAACCCATTGTTTGAGAAGACATACTATCTGTAAGCGGCACTCCTAAATTGTTGAATACCTCTACTTCCGCTCTGCACCAAAGCGGTTCGCTGTCTATTAATACACCGTCCATATCGAAGATCGCAGCTACGTTGACCATGAGAACCTTCCTTAAGCGTTCATGTCCACAACGGTGCGTGTACCCGGTTGAGGATTCCAGCCGGTTAGTTCACTGGGAAGCTTCTCTAAAGGTATGATCCGACCGAGCAGTTGCTCAAAGAATTGTTCGTCGCGTTTAATGTAAGCGATCGCGGCCCCCATAGTCTGCTCTGTGGCACCGGCAAAGGATGAGATCACCGTAATTTCCCGCATAAATAGCTCGTGTGGGGAGATTGGTAAGGAAATCCCTGGCTTAGGAACCCCATAAATGCAGACTATACCTGCCTTGCGTACCAGACGCAGCGCCGTGGCAAGACCCTCTGGCGAACCCGAACACTCCACGATTAAGTGCGCCCGATCGGGTTCTGGCACCTCGACTCGTTTAATACCCAAACGCTCTACCCAAGGAAGCGGTGCTTTAGTAATATCGTACAGGTCAATTTCCCCATCGAAGTTGGGGGAATGAGTGAGCAGGTAAGAAATCAGAACACCAGAAAGTCCTCCCCCAATAATTAGGGTTTTTGGTTGGGATAACGATAACAGATTGGTCGCAGCCAGAATCCGATTTGCTCCCCTCACCGCACAACTTAGAGGCTCGATCAGAACACCCAATGCTGGATTGTTCAATTCAAACGAATGTAACGACTTCCTAGGTGCGCGAATTTTCTCAGCATATCCACCGTCTTTGTTCACACCGAGTTCCTGCAAATTGAGGCAGTGACTGGTGAGTTGCTCTTGGCAATAGGTGCATTGACCGCAGGAAATCTCATTATTCAGGGCAAAATGACCTTTTTCGGTAGGTAGCTGACAAACCACCTCGTGACCCAAAATGCGCTCTTCATTCAAGCCAGCCATTGTCAATTGTTGGTCTGTTTTGCACACTCCAACAAATTCCACATCAGCAATCACCTCTCCATCTTGGACATGGGTTGGCGCACTGACTTCACGGATATCTATTTGATTAGCTGCGGATAGAACGGCGGCTTTCATTTGACACCTCCGGTAGCTAAAGATTGGGTTGAAAGTATCGGACCGAGTTTTTGCAACACCTGATCGAGAACCTCAATAGTACGGTCAATTTCCTCATAGCTAATGTCAAGATAAGGAGCGAACTTGAGGACGTTAAGATCATATCCGCCGGTTTGTAGGATCATTCGCCAAGTCTTGTCACGCCATATAAAGTCGTTATCTTGCGCGATCGCGGCTGCCAATTGTGCAGAATTGCGATAGGGTACACCCCTTTCATCTGCAAAAACCATATTTAAGAGCATTCCCAAGCCATCAACACTGTAGACAAAGGAATGACGCCCTTGCAGTTGACGCAGCTTGCCTAAAAAATACTCCCCCTTGGCGGGTACGGAAATTTCATAGTCCTGTGCCATCATATACTGCCATGTTGCCAATGCTGCAGCCGTACCCAGTGGGTGATTGGCAAAGTTACTGTGGGCGTGTCCAGGGGTGAAGACTGTAGGATCAACTAAGTCGGCTCTTGCCCATACTAAGCTCACTGGACTCAACCCATTCGTGAATGATTTGCTCAACGTAATAATGTCTGGCACGAACCCAAAGTGCTCAAAGGCGAACAACTTTCCGGTACGATACATCCCCACTTGAATTTCGTCCGATATAATCAAAATTCCACGATCGCGCAAATCCGTGATGAATTTCTGATAAAAATCCTTCGGAGGAATCGTGTAGCCCCGCCCTTGGCAAGGCTCTATCACCATCGCACCTATCTCGGAACTGGTGGCGCTGGCAATGCCATAATATTCGTTTTCAAAAGCCTTGCCGATCATGTTAGCGCAGTATAAATCACAGGTGTTTCTTTCCTTTTCATAGAAACACTGAGAGCAGTTGGCAAAGGGGAACATAATCGCCCGATCTGGAAACTCGTTAAAATACTGTCGATAGCGGTGGCTAGAAGAAAGGTTCAGTGTCGCGAGGGAGCGTCCGTGGTATGCGCCCATCATCACAGCGACCTTGTTCTTTCCTGTATTCTTCCGAACAATTTTCAGCGCGTCTTCTACCACCAAGGAACCGCCCACATTGAAAGATACCCGACCCTTGATGCCAGTCCTTTCATATATGGCATCGACCACCTGTTGGGCTATCAACAACTTCTCAGGATGTAGGAAGTCACCGCAGGCTTGGGGGAGCGTATGGAATTGTTTTAAAACCTCTGAGTCAATCTGTGGATTTCGATAGCCAAAGTTACAGCTTGAATGCCACATTCCTGTATCAATGTAGGTGTTGCCATCGTTGTCGAAAACTAACCCTCCCTGACAACTATTGACTAAGATGGGGTTGTCTTGATAGTGAACGGTATCTCCCCAGGAAACAGATTCGCGATCAATTTTCCGCAAATCCTCAACGCTTACTTTTGGTAGTGTCTTGAGGTTTTCACCATCTCTTAGCACTCTTGACTCAACTTCTTGCTCCAAGAGTATTTCGGTACCTGCTTCACCGATGAATTCTGTGTTTATGTTAAGCAACTGCTCCTCCAACATACTTTTTCTTGTTTCTATCTTGATGATTTGGACTAACTAACCAATAATTTTGAGCCGAGTTATTAATCCTCGGCTAGTTCCTTCTAATTCACGGTAAAACCGGGCAAAACCCTGTTTAGTTTTCGACTTTGAATCCTTCAAAGGTGCTAGGAAAGCCGTTCCCAGTTGGTGAGGCACACATAACCCCCACACTTACACTCTCACTGGATGTTAGATGCGCTATTCTAATTAGAGTATATTTCTCTCCTTCTAGGGAGTAGAATACCTCTAAGGCCGCTCCACGTCGAATCACACGCATCCAAATCGAAGAGAGGTTTTGGGGTATACAGACAAAAGAGGCGTCTGAATAATCGTGGGTAACTACAACAATAACTTCGAGCAATCCATCAATCAGTTCAATCCCACACTTAAGCCAATTAGTTTCATCCAAACGTACCATCAATCCGGCTTGGTCATATTGATCCTTATAGAGACCACTAATTTTGACCTCAGCCATAAAATTTCCGCGCGCTTGTGTGTAATAGAAATGCCCATTATCGCTGATGAAGTCATAAAGGGTATTGCGCCAGAAATCTGTCTTGTGAGTTGAGGTAATTTTAATGGTGCTATTTTGAGATTCCCATATAGGAGGTTCGTTGTGCCAGTTCATCACTCTTCTCTTCTTCTATCAAATTTATCATTCCTTATTTCTAGGAATGAAATCATAACTATCAGTCTTGTAAGGATTTATTACTGTATGGTATAGCCGCCATCAACTGTCAAGGATTGTCCAGTGACAAACGATGCTCCTTCTGAACATAGCCACACCACTGCTTCTGCAACTTCTTCCGGCTCACCAATCCTTCCCAATGGATGCTTTGCCATCATTTCCTTTTTGGCTTCAACACTATCACCCAGGAAGGGGTTATTGCTTAGGAAACGGTTGAGCATTGCGGTTTCGATCGAGCCAGGAGATACGGCATTAATTCGGATGCCGAATTTAGCATACTCCAAAGCTGCTGATTTCGTCATTCCTAAAACACCATGCTTGCTGGCTGCATAAATAGAGGAAGCCGGCATACCAACCAGTCCAGATATTGAGGAAGTATTGACAATACAGCCACCACCGAGCTTAAGCATCTCTAGGATTTCATATTTCATCGACAACCACAATCCTTTAAGATTAATGTCAATGATGGAATCAAACTCCTCCTCAGTCTGCTCAACCAGGGTTTTTATTGGTCCCTCAATCGCAGCATTGTTGAACGCGATATCTAATCGACCGTAAGTTGCCACGGTTGTGTTAACCAATGCCTCAACCTCAGCGGCTTTTGAAACGTCGGTTTGAACGAACAAAGCTTCTCCGCCTATTTCTTGAATCAACTGTACGGTTTCTTCACCTTCTACGCACCGCCGACTGGCAACCACAACTGTAGCACCTTGTTTGGCAAAAGCCAATGCAGTCGCCCTACCAATCCCGGAGCTACCACCAGTTATCAAAGCGACTTTACCTGGGAGTCTTTGCATCGTTATAATATCCTTTTCTCGCCATATATAAATTCTGTGTTTGGCCACGCCATTGTACCACAACAATATCCAAAGTAGCACAAGTCTTTATTTTTGTTACAAAAATTTACATTCTTGCTGAGGATTCGTTCCCTCGTTCCCTCAAGGATATTAGGATTTTCTCGACTTAATTGAGTAGAAATACCAACATCAATAATTTTCAATATACCCGTTGATGGGTTAATCACAATATTACTAGGATTAATATCTTTATGGATAATATTAGACGCGTGAATGTTACCTAAAATATCTGCAATAGACATAAAATACAGCAACCAATTTTAAAGATTAGCTATATAGCCTTTCTCACGGATAGCGCGATAAACTAGGGAATTGAAGCTTTCGTAAATTTGGGCAATAGTTTGGTAGCCTGGAATAATATGAATCATAGTTCGTTTGCTTGGCTCTCAATAGTGTATAAAGAATAATGAATCACCCTAGATCACTTGTCAAAGCTGCACAAAATCTACCCTATAATAGATTATAACGTAAATTGGTAGTTATCAGCACCAACCAACCATAAACCTCGTTTATGGATATTTTTTTCGCGATCGCTTGGTCGGGATATTTCACCCTTTAGGCATTCCTCCTCTGTGTCCTCTGTGCCTTTGTGGTTCATTTATTGATATACTATGGAAACACTCCTTATTGTAGTAAAAAAAATCACTATTCCCACTTAATGTGTTGTCAAATTTCACCCTTTATGCCTTCCCTCTCCGTGTCCTCTGTGCCTTTGTGGTTCATTTATTAATATCCTATGGAAACACTCCTTATTTTAGTTGAAGAAACTGCCAAAAATAACCGTTTAGACGTTTGGTTATCTCAAGAAATATCTGATTTATCCCGATCGCGTCTTCAATCACTGATCGAAAAAGGTCATGTTACTATTAACGATCAAATTTGTCAATCCAAAAAAGAACTCGTGAAACAAGGCGATCGCGTTTCCGTAACCATCCCAGACGCGGAGCCCTTAGACTTAAAACCGGAAGAAATCCCCCTCGATATTCTCTATGAAGATCAGTATTTAATTATCATCAATAAACCCGCGGGCTTAGTCGTCCATCCCGCCCCCGGACATCATCATGGAACCCTCGTGAATGCCCTCTTAGCCCATTGTCCCTTAGCCGAAATAGGGGGTGTACAAAGACCCGGAATTGTGCATAGATTAGATAAAGACACCAGTGGCGCGATCGTGATCGCGAAAACCGATATAGCCCATCAAAACTTACAAACCCAATTAAAAGCAAAAACCGCGAGAAGAGAATATTTAGGCATAGTTTATGGTTCACCCAAAACCGAAACAGGAACCATTAATTTACCCATAGGACGACATCCAGTAGACCGAAAAAAAATGGCAATTATACCCGAAGAAAAAGGCGGAAGAATCGCGATAACCCATTGGCAAATCAAAGAAAGATTAGGGAATTATACCCTCATTCACTATCAATTAGAAACCGGACGAACCCATCAAATTAGAGTTCATAGTACCCATATCGGTCATCCTTTAGTAGGCGATCCAGTTTACAGTTCCCATCATTCATTAGGAGTAAAATTACCCGGCCAAGCCCTTCATGCTTGGAAATTAACATTACAACATCCCATCACCGGAGACATAATCAACGCGATCGCGCCCTTACCCGAAAAATTTATCACATTATTAGAAATCTTGCGAAAACGTATTTAAAGAAGCCAAAGTAGGTTGGGTTGAACAAAGTGAAACCCAACAGAAGGACTCTCGCAATACATTCCTAAAGAGGATATAGAACTTCTTGGATTGATAAGGTATTCATTTAAACTTAAAACGCTTCTTGACAACACTGGGTTTTGGCATACTCCATCTTTAGTAGAAAGGCTATACCAGAACCTCTCTTAGTGTGTTAGTGCCGAGGTAATACCATAAATCTTTCCTCTCTTAGTGTCTTAGTGCCTTGGTGGTAATATAGCAGTTCTTGGATTATGGAGGTATAGATTTCAACTGAAAAAGCTTGACAACACTGCTTTTTTGCATACTCCATCTTTGTGAGAACGGCTATAATTATTTTTCCCACCAAAATATGACAAAAGTCATAGCCAAAGTAGGTTGGGTTGAACAAAGTGAAACCCAACACAAGAAATGTAGCCAGACTTTTTTAAATCCGATAATGATTTTCCCAGCCAAAATATCATAAAACTTCTGGTTATTTTTCCCATCAGGATTTGGGGTGAAAAAACCAGGTTATAGCACTACGCTCAGACCTATTGACATTCTTAATTGCACAAACCCTTGATTTTATTTATTTCATCTTCCTTCTTCCTTCTTCCTTCTTTTTTCTTCCTTCTTCCCTCTTCCTTCTTCCTTCTTTTTTCTTCCTTCTTCCCTCTTCCTTCTTCCTTCTTCCTTCTTCCCTCTTCCTTCTTCCTTCTTTTTTCTTCCTTCTTCCTTCTTCCTTCTTCCTTCTTCCTTCTTCACTTCTTCCTTCTAATCAAGTCCTAACCCAAAAAAAAAGAGATGAGTCTTGAGTTTTGGATTCCCAGTTGATAACCAACTTAAACCGCAAAACTCAAAACTCACAAGGAAAGAGTAAGGAAAATTCCCTACTCAACACTTAAGCGAAAATCAGCCAATTAGCGCTTCCGGGGAACCATCGTGTCAATATTGATATTGCCCAAAGGTACTCTCGGAATGGGATTACTTTTCGGATTAATCGACCGTGCCATATCCAAATAGAGGGAAGGATCGCCCGCTTTAGGCTGCTTCTCTTGAGGGACGAAACCACGGACAGTAGTCTGCCAGATGATTTGTGGGAAGCCGAGTTGAGAACGATGGTATTCGCCGTAGCGAGGAGTCTTGAGATTGAAAGGCGTTTCGCCAGCATTGCGCTGAGGTAACACCCGGCGACGCTGAAAAGGCACCGTATTGTCGCCAAAATTGCTCAAGTATTCTTCGCTATTGACCAACTCATCAATAAAGCCTTGAGGACCCTTGTTGGCAACAACGATCGACCACGCGATCTTTTCGCGCTGGCTATAGACATCGCGGCCGAGAATACGCTGGACGCAAATCTCAACAAAGCGGTAGTTGCTATTCGTTTGGTAATTGCGTGTCAGGAAGACAGGAGAAGAAGCCAAACCACGAATGAAGTCCCGCACGGTAATTTGACCATAACGGAGTTGAGATTCGAGGGCCGTTTGGCGACTACTCTTGAGGATCTGGTGCTCGCTAAAAATTTGGCGATAGGCTGCCCAGATTAACTCATCCATCGAACCCGCGGTGAGCAGGTTTTCGGTGGTGTAAATTCTGGGTTGTTCATCACCTGGTTTTTCAAAACCAGCAACCCGCTGATTTTGGCTCTTAGGAGCGTAGCTTAATAAAGGAAGCGCCACTTGACAATCTCCGTAATCTTAAAGTTTAGAAGTTGTGATTCTCGGTCTGACCAGTGGATTGTTACAACTAGCCATCATCCAGATTACGGGATGATAGGGCTCTACGGATTATTTTTCTGAGTTCATGCAACAATCTGTAACATTTGACCGTGGGCCAAAGCGAAAAATCAAGGAAGAGGGAAGAGGGAAGAAGGAAGAGGGAAGAAGGAAGAAGGAAGAAGGAAGAAGGAAGAAGGAAGAAATAATGAACCACAAAGGCACAGAGGGCACAGAGGAATAATTAAGAATTAAGAGGTAATTAACTACAAAGACACCAAGGCACAAAGGAATAACTAAGAGGTAATCAACCACAAAGACACAAAGGCACAAAGGAATAATTAAGAATCAATAGGGAAGAGGGTTAATTATTACAAACGGAAATTAAAAAAAAATTAAGTCAATCCGGTTGTATTTGGCTCACTTGCCCCTCTTGCATTCTCAAGAGCTTAATGATAAAATTTTGCATTAATCAATCGAGAAAAAATAAACTATGTTAAGAGTACATCTAGGACAACTGCAACCCGGTGAAGTGGCAACGATCGCGTTGATTGAAGCCGAAGAAGGGTTACGACAAAGACTTCATGCCCTAGGTTTTCGTGTTACGCGCCCAGTAAAAATGATTCGACGGGCTTGGTGCAATGGGCCTCTTCATGTCCGAATTGGTAGCACCGAAGTCATGTTACGCACGCGAGATGCCCAAGAAATTCATATTAAGGATATCTGCACAGGAGTAAGTTAGTGAAACAAATTGCTGTTTTGGGAATGCCTAATACGGGTAAATCTACCCTATTTAACCGCATGACGGGGGCTAATGCTAATATCGGGAATTGGCCGGGTATTACCGTTGACTTAATGATGGCAAAAGTTAAATTTGGGGATGAAGTCGCGGAGATGATTGACTTACCCGGAATTTATGATTTACGGGGGTTTTCCGAAGATGAGAAAGTGGTGCAGACTTTTTTGGAAAATAATCCCATTAACCTCATTTTAATGGTTCTTAATGCCACACAACTTGATCGTCAAATTAGTCTCGCGTTGCAGGTAAAATTTTTAGGATTGCCGACAGTATTATTGTTAAATATGGCCGATGAAGCCGGCCAATTTGGGGTGAAATTAGAAGTCGATAAACTTACCCAACATTTAGGTTTTCCCGTTATTCCTATTAGTGCTAAATATGGTGATGGTTATGAGGACGCGTTAGGGAAAATTAGTGAAGTTTTAAGTCATCAAGAAAATCCGGTTTTAGTGGAGTCTTTTGCCTCCCATTTCGCTAATGATCAGCAAATTACAGAAGAAATGGCAAGACTTTTACACGACGCGGTGCATATTCCTGAAGAAATGGAGGAAAATTTAACCACTCAAATCGATCGCGTCTTATTACATCCTTTTTGGGGGTTGCCGATTTTCTTTGCTTCCATGTTTCTCATGTTTCAGATCGTTTACGCGATCGGCACTCCCTTACAAGAGGTAATGAATAACGGTTTTGAGTTGTTAAAAAGCCGTATATTTGAACCGATATTAACCGGAATACCGGATTGGTTAAAAGGTTTTTTATTAGATGGAATTTATACGGGAATTACCACAGTATTAGCTTTTATTCCTGTTATTTTATTATTCTTTGTTTGTATGGCCATTATCGAAGATAGTGGTTATTTATCTCGCTCCGCGTTTTTGATGGACGCGTTAATGGCAAAATTGGGATTAGATGGGCGATCGTTTGTGATGTCTTTGATGGGATTTGGTTGTAATGTGCCTGCCATTATGGGCACGAGAGTGATGCGATCGCCCGGTTTAAGAATGTTATCAATGTTAGTGATACCCTTTTCATTATGTTCGGCGAGATTGAATGTTTTTATCTTTATGACAACCGCGTTATTTAGTGCATATATCGCGCCCTTTGTCCTTTTCAGTTTATATTTACTCAGTTTTGTCGCGGCAATCTCTACGGCTGCTTTATTTAAGGGTCAATTTCAGAATCAAGAACCCTTTGTTTTAGAGTTACCGCCCTATCGTTTTCCCACGGTTAAACAAATGATATTACGATCTTGGAGTGAAGTCAAACATTTTATTAGATGGTCCAATCGTTTTATTATTTTTGGAGTAATCGCGATTTGGGGATTAAATAATTTCCCGATGGGAGTAACTCCGGCTAGTGCTGAAAGTTTTTCTGGTATGATTGGACATATCACTCAACCTGTTTTAGCTCCCATTGGTATTAATTCTCAATTAGCTGTCGCGTTAATTTTTGGGTTTATTGCTAAGGAGATTGTTTTAGGTGGTTTAGCGGTTATTTATGGCAAATCTGATGATGCGGAATTAATGGGCGCGATCGCGCAACAAGTGGACTGGGTACAGGCCTATAGTTTTATGTTGTTTACGTTGTTGTATACGCCTTGTTTATCAACTGTCGCGGTGTTAAAAACGGAATCAAAGAAAGTGAGTTTTGCGATTTTATCTGTATTTTGGTCCTTAGCATTGGCATGGATATCGAGTTTTATTTTCTATCAAGTGGCTCGGAAGTTGGGGTTTTAAATGTCTAATTTCTAAGGGATTAGGGTAAAGATGGGATTTTTTTTGGGTATTGGTGAAACCAGTTGAGAGGGATACGGGTTTTGATTTCTGAGCTCATTTCCGCCCTATATTCACAGCGCGATCGGCTGTTTGAATCCCTGATAGGGATTTAGTTTAATTGCGACGAGCAATAATGAAAATCCCTGGTGTGGGATTTTTATCGCGGTTTCAATCCCTGATAGGGATTTAGTTTAATTGCGACGGATGATTCGCAGATTACTCGGATCTTCATTTTTGTTTCAATCCCTGATAGGGATTTAGTTTAATTGCGACGATGACGATGAAGTGCTTATCGAGGCATTGGAAAAAGCCGCGTTTCAATCCCTGATAGGGATTTAGTTTAATTGCGACTGCCGACCACTTCAGAAGTCTGGGGAACCTGCGAGTTTCAATCCCTGATAGGGATTTAGTTTAATTGCGACTTAGCTGTGTTTTTTTGTTGGTTCATTGCCCAACTTGTTTCAATCCCTGATAGGGATTTAGTTTAATTGCGACTCTGATCCGAGGCTTTATCTGAGGACCTGTCGGAGTTTCAATCCCTGATAGGGATTTAGTTTAATTGCGACATGAGTGACGATCGATAGGGTGGCCATTAATCCGAGTTTCAATCCCTGATAGGGATTTAGTTTAATTGCGACACAGCACGCGATATACTTCGCATCTTATCTTTTCGTTTCAATCCCTGATAGGGATTTAGTTTAATTGCGACCAAATCCCCAAGGAGGGATGCCACAAAGAAGCCCGTTTCAATCCCTGATAGGGATTTAGTTTAATTGCGACCCCTGCGTTCCCGCGTAGAATTTATGGCAAAAAGGAGTTTCAATCCCTGATAGGGATTTAGTTTAATTGCGACTTTTGCTACTCATTTCGGCATAGATACGGACAATCGTTTCAATCCCTGATAGGGATTTAGTTTAATTGCGACTCGGTAATGGAATTGATAAAAGCGCAGCACCGAATGTTTCAATCCCTGATAGGGATTTAGTTTAATTGCGACGTGCTATTGAATCAGCATTAAAACATCCCAATTCAAAAGTTTCAATCCCTGATAGGGATTTAGTTTAATTGCGACGTTAGGACAATACCATTCAAATTATCGCATTCACGTTTCAATCCCTGATAGGGATTTAGTTTAATTGCGACGAGCAATAATGAAAATCCCTGGAGTGGGATTCCTATCAAAGTTTCAATCCCTGATAGGGATTTAGTTTAATTGCGACTCGGTCCGATCGGTATTGGAGGGGGGTCTATTTTTGATGAAGTTTCAATCCCTGATAGGGATTTAGTTTAATTGCGACTGTTTCTCCCTGGAGGGTATCGTGCTTTCCCTTAGCATCTCTGTTTCAATCCCTGATAGGGATTTAGTTTAATTGCGACTACTGTCATGGTCAGCAATTCCACGATCAATTGATTGTTTCAATCCCTGATAGGGATTTAGTTTAATTGCGACCGATACAAGTGGGGCTTATCAAGCATTAGATTTGGCCCGTTTCAATCCCTGATAGGGATTTAGTTTAATTGCGACGCATAATTCTTCATGCAGCAGCTTGAGTTCTTTTAACGAAAGTTTCAATCCCTGATAGGGATTTAGTTTAATTGCGACTTGACCGATTCGTTAGAGCGAAGGAATCATCTATTAGTTTCAATCCCTGATAGGGATTTAGTTTAATTGCGACTTTCCGTCAGCATCTTCAATATCAATCAATTCCCCAAAACTCAAGTTTCAATCCCTGATAGGGATTTAGTTTAATTGCGACTTGATAGGTAAATGAGGCTTAAAGATGAAAACAATTGTGTTTCAATCCCTGATAGGGATTTAGTTTAATTGCGACCTTGCTTTTTGAAGCTGTGCAATCTCTATTTCCGTGCTTAGGTTTCAATCCCTGATAGGGATTTAGTTTAATTGCGACCAGAGAGGGGTATTACATATCCATTCTGCATATCGTTTCAATCCCTGATAGGGATTTAGTTTAATTGCGACGATTAGGAGGTGGTAGCGCAGGTATCCCCACTCGTTTCAATCCCTGATAGGGATTTAGTTTAATTGCGACCTGATTTTACCGCGGCTAAAATAGAAGCCGGTCTGTTTCAATCCCTGATAGGGATTTAGTTTAATTGCGACTAGAGAAGTCTTCCAGAATCTCGAAAACCTTGGATTGATCAAGTTTCAATCCCTGATAGGGATTTAGTTTAATTGCGACTATACATCTCTTTCTAGGTAAGGTTTTGGGAAGATTTCGTTTCAATCCCTGATAGGGATTTAGTTTAATTGCGACACCAAGTACCCGCGCCGGGAGTTCGCAGGTAGGAATTGTTTCAATCCCTGATAGGGATTTAGTTTAATTGCGACCAGGAGGCGCATCATCATCTTCAGACTCAACCCGATAGCGGTTTCAATCCCTGATAGGGATTTAGTTTAATTGCGACGACTGTCTGTGTTGCCCCAATTCCAAAGAATTCGGGTTTCAATCCCTGATAGGGATTTAGTTTAATTGCGACCAAGTAGAAATTGAGGAAATTGAGGCTGTGCTGCATTCTGTTTCAATCCCTGATAGGGATTTAGTTTAATTGCGACGTCTTTGGCCGACCAGTGTGCCGCGGTTTTGCGAGTTTCAATCCCTGATAGGGATTTAGTTTAATTGCGACAACATCATACCCCAGTGACCCTAGGAATGTTTTTGCTGAGTTTCAATCCCTGATAGGGATTTAGTTTAATTGCGACTTTGATAAGTATATATTCGACAATAATGGGGATAGTTTCAATCCCTGATAGGGATTTAGTTTAATTGCGACTCGAAAAACCTCAGACCACTGGAGTGCTAGGGATCTTCGTTTCAATCCCTGATAGGGATTTAGTTTAATTGCGACTGGGATTTGCTTGGCTAATGGCTTTAGCAATCTCTCAGATTCAGTTTCAATCCCTGATAGGGATTTAGTTTAATTGCGACATCCGTATGGGGCAACTAATCAAACATTTATTCAAGGAACGTTTCAATCCCTGATAGGGATTTAGTTTAATTGCGACAAGGCTATTTCATGCTTTGAGAGTTTTTTGCGCTCCGGTACGTTTCAATCCCTGATAGGGATTTAGTTTAATTGCGACTTTAAAAAATCGGCTCAAAATGCGATAACCCCTGTTTCAATCCCTGATAGGGATTTAGTTTAATTGCGACCCTTTAATCTGGTTCCGACATCTTTAGAATTATCGTTTCAATCCCTGATAGGGATTTAGTTTAATTGCGACTTCTGCCCCCTTTTCCGGGCTTTTTCTTGATGGCGGCGGGTTTCAATCCCTGATAGGGATTTAGTTTAATTGCGACCAAGCTCTGTTACCACTGGGACTTCGACCCCTGAAGATTACGTTTCAATCCCTGATAGGGATTTAGTTTAATTGCGACAAGCAATCAATCTCTGGCCAAGAAAAAAAGCCTTGTTGTGTTTCAATCCCTGATAGGGATTTAGTTTAATTGCGACGTAATCTATCGTTATGCTTTTGAAGGGAATTTTGAGGAGTTTCAATCCCTGATAGGGATTTAGTTTAATTGCGACACAAGGCAAAAAAAGTCCTCAAAGTCGCGCTAGAGGTTTCAATCCCTGATAGGGATTTAGTTTAATTGCGACATTTAATTGCTGCGGCTCGCGGGATTTCGACAATATTGGCGTTTCAATCCCTGATAGGGATTTAGTTTAATTGCGACGTGGATTACCACTAATCTACGGCCCAGACGGAAGTTTCAATCCCTGATAGGGATTTAGTTTAATTGCGACCGCGTGGTTCTGAAACCCTTGGTATATTTGGTTTTCAAGGTTCATTTGCGGGAATCTATGATCAAAATACCATTCCAGCCATCGACTTGTCAATACCCTAGGAACCATTTTCCCTCCAAATCCATACCCCGTAAAGGTTTCAAGGTTTGCGGGAATCGTTTTTTCCGGCGATGGGCATCAAACTCTTGCCCGATAAGGGTTTCAGCCGAAACTTTTGCCCCCCCCCATTTTTACACCTACCGATTCCCGCAGACTAAGCCCAAAACATACCCGATCGCGGCTGTCTCCCCACCGCGCCACGGCTTCCTCGCGTGACATCAACCCACTGCCAATTTCCGAAAATGAGAGGCTCCCCGTAATTTCTTTGCATCAGTCCTCTATTATAACAAAAATTGCCAATTCTTATCGCGGGTTTCCCCATTTCTCAGGCAAATTTTAACACCTATGTTACTTCAGTCCTAAAAATTCCCCAATGCTGTCAAATAATCCCTTAAATTACCTTCTCCCTTCTCACTCATTCTCCCCAGGGAAAGTTTTCTCCCTAGGCGCGATATTCTTATCAGTATTTTCTCCCCTCCCCGTCAAAGCCGATACCCCTTCCCCAGAGTTCATTAACCCTAGAGAAAATGTTTCTTTTCCACCTTCTTTGATTGCACAGGCTAACACCAATAAAGGAGATAAAATTTCTATTAATGGTCGTCTATTTTATCTCCCTTGGAGTCAACGGGAAATTAATGGAGTCATCCATACAGGTTTAGGTGATACCAGTTTAAATTTAGCAATGGGAGTCGATTTATTAAATACAACAAATCCTAATCAACAACCGATTCAATGGTTTGCCGCTGATGCTCCCATTCTTAACACTTGGTTAACGGGTATTTATCGTTATTTAGATATCACTGAATTTGCCCGACAAAGGGGTTGGCAAATTGCCCTTAATCGCGATACTCTTACCTTAACCACTCCATCGGCACAGATCAACAATATTCGTCAAGGAAAACAAAGTTGGGGCGATCGCGTAGTCATTGACTTAGATCGTCCGACACCTTGGCAAATGAAATATATCTCAGAACCTCCGAAACCCAAAACACCTAATCCCCATCAACCCGACGATCCGACAAAACCCCAAGGAAATCAACCGAACCCCCTGGCTGATGATCCGACAAAACCCGGAAAATCTGAAGATAAGACGACTGTTAAACCACCGACTCAAGAATGGCATATCACCTTAGATGGCCAAATTTCTCCGACTTTATTACAACAAAAATTTAGTGAGGGAAATCAACTAAAATCCCTTGCTGTAGATATAGCAGGAAAACAAACTCGTGTCAAGATTAATCTTCCTTTAGGTTGGCGACCCCAAGTGGTTACTTTAGCGAATCCGACTCGTTTGGTGATTGATATTCGTCCTGATTTCTTATTAGAAAGAAATATTACCTGGGCTCCGGGGTTACAATGGCAACAGCGATATATCACTTTAGGAAAGGATCGTTTTCCGGTGTTTTGGTTAGAGGTGAATCTCCGTCAAAGGGGGATTAAACTTAGACCAATTTTTACTAATTATCCCCAGAGTATCAAGGGGACAACATCCCTCTTAGAAATGGCCGATAAATCCCAAGTCGCGGGCGCGATTAACGCGGGTTTCTTTAATCGCGTTAATCAGTTGTCTTTAGGGGCAATTCGTTTTGATAATCGTTGGTTATCGGGTCCGATTTTAAATCGAGGCGCGATCGCGTGGAATGATCAGGGAGATATTAGTATTGCCCGGTTAAATCTCCAAGAAACCATAATAACTCAAGGGGGTTCTCCTTTATCGGTAATTCGGGTTAATAGTGCTGATATACAGGGTGGTATTACTCGCTATACCCCGGAATGGGGAAAGAATTATACTCCTTTTTCTGATGATGAATTGATTGTGACAATAGAGGGGGATAAAGTCACTCGTCATAACACAGGTAATACCAAAGATAAAATGACTTTTCCTATCCCCAAAAATGGTTATCTTTTAGTATTACGTTATCTTCAAAGTGCCAAAAGTCAATTAGAAATAGGGAGTAATGTGCGAGTAGAAAGTGAAACGAATCCCCCTGAGTTTAATCGTTTTCCTTATATTGTTGGTGGGGGTCCGGTTTTAGTGCAGAATAGTCAAGTGGTTTTAGATCCTAAAGCGGAAAATTTTAATGCGGTTTATCAAAGACAAACTGCTATTCGTAGTGGTATAGGTAAAACAGTTTCAGGTAATTTATTAATAGTCGCGGCTCATAATCGTGCGGGGGGCTCTGGCCCCACTTTTGCTGAATTTGCCCAAATTATGCAAAAAATGGGCGCGATCGAGGCTTTGAATTTAGACGGAGGAAGTTCGACAAGTCTTTATTTAGGGGGAGAATTATTGGATCGTCCTTCTCAAACGGCCGCCCGTGTTCATAATGGTATAGGTGTCTTTTTTCAGCCTTAATCTGGAGAGAGAAACCCGGTTTCTTTGGTTAAGATTTGTTAAATAAGAGAAACTATTTGCTATAATAGAGCTGAGAGATTGTCAAGAACACGCGATCGCGCATATCCTGACAGATATCGGAAGAGATAAACTAAAGAAGGGTAATGGCATCTGCTTAAAAAGAGTTGTGGGGAAGTATCACCACAAAATTAATGAGCTAATTCTCTGAAATTACTAAGGAAAAACTATCATGGTTTCGACTCAAGAAATCCTATCGACAAAGCAATTAATATCAATGACTTCTAATGGAAGTACAGCCACAGAATCTCGTCCCTGGGGTTCTTTTACCACCTTAGAAGAAGGTCCTGGTTATAAAATTAAACGAATTGAAGTAAAACCCGGCCATCGTCTCAGTTTACAAATGCACCATCATCGTAGTGAACATTGGATTGTTGTTTCTGGCACTGCGAAAGTTACCTGTGGGGAAACTGAAGAAATTTTATTTAGTAATCAATCAACTTATGTCCCTCAGTGTGTGAATCATCGTTTAGAAAATCCGGGGGTGATTCCTCTGGTTATTATTGAAGTCCAAAATGGTGAATATTTGGGAGAAGATGATATTGTCCGTTTTCAGGATGATTATGCTCGTACTGACTCCAAATCTAAGTAAATTGTAATCTTTTTTTAGGTTGGGTTAATGTTAAACTCAACCTAAAATCTGAAAGTAACAGTCAAATTTTCTATGATTCAATTAAATCACGCGGCGGCAAATGAGGTTAAACGCCTTCAGTCTAAACAAAAAAAACCTGATGTTTGCTTTCGGTTGGGAGTTAAACCGGGTGGGTGTTGTCATTGGTATTATACCATGACTTTTGACGATTTGGTTGATGAGAATAAGCGCGATCGCGTATATGAATCGGAATCTATTAAAATTGTCGTCAACGAAGAACATTTAAAATATTTGGATGGGTTAATATTGGATTATTCGGAAGATTTAATGGGTGGGGGTTTCCGATTTAATAATCCTAACGCGACACAGAGTTGTAGTTGTGGACATTCATTTTTTATCGCGGAAAATTAATTTACGGTAGGTACTGTTTTACTCCTATTCCCGTTAGGTTTTCCCACTCAGAAACCCGGTTTCTTTAGTTGCTCAGGAATGAAAAATCAATAACTTGAGCATTTTGTTACCCTAGCAAGCAGGCAAGATGCCTGCACTACTGTATTAAAGAAACCGGGTTTCTCCCTTGAGAATTTCGGGAAAAAATGATACCCGCGATCGCGCTTAATAACAACCATCCGAGAGTATTTGAACGTAAATCAAATAAGGTGACATCCACCATATTAAATATGATACACGATGTGAGCGCGATCGTATAACTAAAGAATATTAAGTTATGTTGAGATTGGCGATAACTGTGAATCAAAAAGAGACAAGCTTGTGTCATAATGACAGCAATCATACCACAGAATAAGAGCATGGTAATGATACCAGTTTCCGCGGTTAACATCAAAAAAAGATTATGAGGATGTTGGAGATTTTCGTGAGTTACGACTTCATAAAGGGGAGAAAAATTGCGTAATCCCCAACCCGTAAAAGGCCGTTGTTGAATCATATTTAAGGTAAACTGCCATTGAGTAGTTCTTAATGTGGCAATAGGGCGATCGGGATACATTTGATCATTTAATCTTGCCCAGAAAAAGGGGGGAATTATCCTTTGTAACCATGATTTTACCGGATTAGGGCCAAAAGCAGACCAGAGAATTAAACCCGTAATTGTAGTGACAATAACGATTAATTTTTTTAATCCTAAATAAAGGGCAAACGCGAGACAGGCAAAAACAGCTAATCCCCAAGCATTACGAGAATTAGTAAAAATTAAGGCAACGCCATTCCCCACAATAACTAAACTTAAAAAGAGCAGGGGTAATGGGGACTGGGG
>JBEDKD010000101.1:0-4415 GCA_041172365.1 Cyanobacteriota bacterium
GGAAGAAGGAAGAAGGAAGAAGGAAGAAGGAAGAAGGAAGAAGGAAGAAGGAAGAGGGTTAACAATTGATAATTGACAATTAACAATTAATAATTATCAACTGTCAATTGTTAATTATTAATTACCGATTACCGATTACCGATTACCCCTTCTTTGATTTTCCCAGAGAGATAGTCATAGAGCCACTTACCACAAAAATAGCACCTAATATCGCCAAAAATGTCAATTTCTCTTGATGAAAAATCATGGGAAAAATGAAAGAAAGACTGGTAACTAAGACGAGAGTAATAATGGGATTAACAGCTAAGATCGCGCTAATTTTCGAGACTTCTAAATGTGCCATAGCTTCCCCGAAAGCACCATAAGCTAAGACAGTATTTAAGGTACAAAATAAAAGAGCCATTCCCACAGAAGGGCTCAAAGAGAAAAGCGATCGCGGTGTAGCTAAAGGGGTTAATAAAAAACCCGAAATCCCATAAACCATTAAAAGGATCGTTGGGGAAGGTAATTTTTGCAAAAGTTGTTTTTGTGCTAAGGCATAAACCGCCCAACTAGCCGAGGATAAAATAATCAAACCACTCGCGATAATATATTGCCATTGTGCCTGAATTAAAATGCGTAATTGTTCGTGAAAAAAGAGGGTAAACCCTAAGAGCATCACCGCGACTCCGAGCCATTGACGAGGGGTATAATGTTCTCGAAAAATCAACATTCCCCCCCCCGCGAAAAACAGGGTAGAAAATTGAAAACATAATTGGGCATTTCCGGGGGAAGTTTGCCTTAAACCCATCAGAAATAATAAATAATTACCGAGTAAAAATAAACACGCGATCGCCACTAACCCCCAAAGGATATCACGCCAATTTTGCCGAGAAGGAAATTGCTTTCGCCACAGTAGATAAACCGTCAAAAGTGCAAAAGCACCCACCAAGCGAAACCAAGTAATAGTATAAATATCAACGCCTTGGGAGGCGAGTTTCAAGAAAATGGGAAACGCGCCCCATAAAAATGAACTTAATAGGGCTAATGCTAACCCTAAACGCGATCGACCCGAAATAGAATGAAGTTCCATAAAGAGATTTTACACCCTATTATGTTGTGATTCATGTATCATTTAATACCAAGGAAGAAGCCCGAAACATTGGGGTATGAAAATTGGGTTTTTTTGAAACCGCTCCTTTAGGCGAAGCCTTCCCCTAGGGTACGCTCCTTAACGCGATGGGGATAAACGTAGAGATTTTAATCCGATAAATTTGGTAGGGGCGAGTTTACCGGAATTGCTTCTAGGAACAAATAACCGATAAAAACCCGCCCCAAAGCGCGATCGAATTGTTTGTTTTAACCGCAGATAAACACAGATGAGGACAAACACGCATATTGTCGTGATGTCAGAAGGGCGAACGATGGGAATCGAACCCACGAGTGGAGGAACCACAATCCTCTGCCTTAACCCCTTGGCTACGCTCGCCATTACAATAATAAATATAGCATCATCGTTTAAACCTGACAAGTACCTCCTGAAAAAAATTTTTATGACTTATTGTATTCAGCCCGGATGCGCCCAGCCCCATAATTCCGATACCCATAACTATTGTCAAAGTTGTGGCTCACCCCTACTACTGCAACAAAGGTATCGTGCCCTGTCTCCCTTGAGTGAAGGGGGTTTCGGCAAAACCTTTATCGCGGTGGACGAACAACTCCCCCTCAAACCCCGCGTCGTTGTCAAAAAATTAACATTTTCTCGCGAAAACCCCGAAAGTTATCAAATCGCGCTCAGACTTTTTCAGCAAGAGGCAATTCGTTTGAACGAATTAGGGGAATATCCCCAAATTCCCCAACTCTATGCCTACTTTGAGCAAAACGACTCTCTGTATCTAGTGGAGGAATTTATCCAAGGGCACACACTGGAGGAGGAATTAAAAGACAAGGGAGTATTTAAGGAAAGTGAGATATTAGAACTTTTGGATCAAATATTACCTGTTTTACAGTTTATCCATGAACGTCAGATCGTTCATCGAGATATTAAACCCGCCAATATCATGCGTCGGGCTTCCCAAGTCTCCCCTTTACCAGGTGGGAGCTTTGTGCAAAATTCCCTTGTGCAAAAGTCTATTGAGCACTTCCCCTCTTCCCAAAAGCAGATATCTCTTTCGGAGCTTGCCCAACAGGAGACTTCAGTTTCCCAAGCTTCCCAAAAACAGATATCAGTTTCCGATCCTTCCCCAAAGCAGATATCTATTTCGGAGCTTTCCCAAAAGCAGATATCTGTTTCCCCCTCTTCCCAAAAGCATAAAGGGGATCTAGTCTTGATTGACTTTGGCATAGCCAAAGTCATAACAGGAGCAACCTCAATCAAAACAGGTACGATTATTGGTAGTCCAGAGTATATGGCACCAGAGCAGACAAGAGGAAAAGCCATCCCCGCCAGTGACTTATTTAGTTTAGGGGTAACTTGTATTTATTTATTAACCGCGGCATCCCCTTGGGATATGTATGATATGACGAACGATCGCTGGCTATGGCGAGCATTTTTACCTAACGGTGTCAATGTGCGCGATCGTGTGGGCAAAATACTCGATAAATTATTAGAAAGTGCCGTAAGTTCACGTTACCAGAAAGCCTCAGAAGTCTTACAAGCACTTCATCCCCCCCAAGTGTCCCTATCTCGGACTCCCAAAGCCGCAGCCAAACCCACGAAAACCCCTCATTTTTGGGAAAAATTCTTTCCCCACAGTATAGATACCCGCGAAGATGATCTCATTTCGGCGGTGGGCTTAGACTATAAACCATTACAAAATCTCTTAAGCAGACAACAATGGAAAGAAGCAGACTTAGAAACATGGGGCCTTCTGTGTGACGCGCTCGGAAAAAGACGCAGGAGTTATCTGTATCCTCAAGAGCTTACTCAACTTCCCTGTGCCGACTTGCTAACCATCGATCGCCTATGGGTTAAATATAGTAAAAGTCACTTTGGCTTGAGCATCCAAAGTCAAATCTATGAGAATGTAGAAAGAGACTACGGAAAATTTTGCGATCAAATTGGTTGGTTAACCTATAATCCCCATAATCCCTCCGAAGGGTTACAATTTAAACTATCAGCCCCTAGTGGACATTTACCCTCACGGATTTGGACCGCAGGATCAAAATGGTGGCAACACGCGGAGGTGATCGCGGAGAAATTCATAGAATGCCATGAGTTATCTAGTAGTGATGTCCCCAGAATCCATCCCTCCTAATCCTAATATTATCTTTTTGTTATATCTACGCGTAGGGATGATTCAATTATTCAGTGTCACGACTTACGCGACAACAGAAGAGAACCCAGTTTCGGCTGTTAAAATGATAGAAAAATAACTTATTTTCTTGATAAAAGTCTGTTTTACCCTCCGTCTTTAACTCTTTCCGAGTCAAATTTACCTTGAACAAATTCCACCTCTCCCCGCCCAAATTATTATGAGTTACTGTGTCAATATTTCTTGTAAACAACCTCAAAATTTCATCAAAGAAACGGTTTGTAAGAGCTGCGGTTCATCCCTCTTACTTAAACAAAGATATCGTGTCCTCGTCCCTCTTAATAAAGGCGGAAAAGGAAGAACTTTCTTAGCCATAGATGAACTCATTTCCTCGAAACCGCAATGTATTATCAAGCAATTTTTTATCGCTCCCAAAATCATCAGTCATCCCCAAAAAAAATACTTAATCGAAAAAGAATATCAGAAACTAAATGAACTAGGTAAACATTCACAAATTCCCCGTTGTTTAGATGGATTTGAGCGAGAAAATATCATCTATTTAGTACAAGAATTTATTCTGGGAAAAACTCTTGAAGATGAACTCAAAGCCAATCTTTATAATGAAGGAAAAATTTGGCAATTATTAAAGGATTTATTACCCGTTATCCAGTATATCCATGAACACGGAGTCATTCACCAAGATATCCAACCAGAAAATATTATTAACCGTTCTTCGGATCAGAAACCAGTTTTAATTGATTTTAGGCTTTTTCAACGAGTTCAAGAAACTTTATCTAATCAAGTTTCTTCTAGTCGTGTTAGTCGCAGTTATACCGCCCCTGAAGTAGTCAAAGGAAAAATATGTTATGCCAGTGATATCTATAGTTTAGGTGTGACTTGTATTCACTTAATAACTAATCTTCCACCTTTAAATCTGTATGATTTTAAAAATGAAAGATGGCGGTGGACTGAATTTTTACCGCCAGGAAATACCGTCAGTTATTCCTTACGAAAAATTTTAGATAAAATGCTAGAACCTTCTTTAACTAATCGCTACCAATCAGCCCTGGAAGTTTTAGCGGATGTCAATCAAGTTTTATCCACATCTAAAAAAATGTTTTTAAGAACGATTAATCTGGAGAAAATCAATCAAAATAAATACCGTGATGCCGACTTGGAAAC